>JALYWQ010000055.1 GCA_030852625.1 Actinomycetota bacterium | reverse complement strand
AGCCCGAGCCGATCGGGGTGCGAGCGCGCCGGTGCCCTTCCGGCCGTTCCCGCCGACGAAGGCCCGCAACGGGGCCAGCGAGTCGTTGGTGACGAGGCCGGCCCACACGAGGTCCCACAGCGCCGTCAGCACGGTGGTGTCGTCGTAGGACTGGCCGGCGGCCTGGGCGGCGGCCACCAGATCGGCCCAGAACGAGGCGCCCCGCTCCCGGAGCTGGTGCAGCAGGGCCTCGTGCACGGGGTCGGGCTCGAAGCCCTCGACGACCGGCAGCAGCAGCGAGGCCTGGTCCCGGAACGCCAGGCGAAGGCGCCCGTCGCGAGCGCCGAGCGACCCTGCGCCGACCCACACCACCTCGCCGGCGGTGCAGAGGCTGTCGAGCAAGCCCGGCTCGTAGCCCGGCAGCCGGATGCCGAGCACGTCGGACTCGAGCGTGGAGGCCACGAGCGGCGCGCCCTGCAGCTGGCCGAGCACCTCCACCAACGAATCGAGGGTGGCCCGCCGGGGGCGGGCTCCGGTGCTGCCGATCCCGTGCCACCGGGGCAGGAACCGAGCCAGGGTCTCGGTGGAGACCGGCTCGACCTCCCGGCGCAGGGCGGCCAGCGACCGCCGGCGGAGCTGGCGGAGGACGTCGTCGTCGCACCACTCGCGCTCCACCCCGTCGGGCCGGAACTCGCCCCGCACCACCCGGCCGTCGCGCTCGAGCGACTCGAGGGCCCGACGCACGGTGTCGGGCCCGGTGCCGTAGCGCGCCGCCACCTGCGGGCCGAGGAACGGACCGTGGGTGCGGGCGTAGCGGGCGACGAGGTCGAGCAGCGGATCGTCGACTGACTGGGTGTAGGCGTGCGGCAACCCGATCGGCACGGTGACGCCCAGCGCGTCCCGCAACCGACCGGCGTCCTCGGCCGCGCACACCCGTGGCTCTTCGGCCACCGACGCCACGAACACGCGCCGCTCGTCGGTCAGCTGCTCGATCCACCGCTCCACCGGCGACCCGGGCACTGACCGCACCGACAGCTCCTCGACGCTGAGCGGCCCGAGGAGGCGAAGCAGGTCGTGAGCTTCGTCGGCGTCGCGAGCCAGCCGCCCCTCGACGAGGCGCTGCAGCTCGAGCTCGAGCTCGAACAGCACCTCGGGATCGAGCAGCTCCCGCAGCTCCTCGGCACCGAGCAGGTCCCGCAGGAGATCGCGGTCGAGGGCCAGCGCAGCGGCCCGCCGCTCGGCCAGCGGGGCGTCGCCCTCGTACATGTACATCGCGATCCAGCCGAAGAGCAGCGACTGGGCGAACGGCGAGGCGCGCGAGGTGTCGACCGACACCAGGCGCACCTTGCGACTGCGCAGGTCGCGGAGCACCTCGAGGAGGGCCGGCACGTCGAAGACGTCGTTGAGGCACTCACGCGTGGCCTCGAGGAGGATCGGGAACGACGGGTACTTGCCCGCCACCGACAGCAGGTCGGCCGACCGCTGGCGCTGCTGCCACAACGGGGTGCGCTGATCGGGCCGGCGCTTCGGCAGGAGGAGGGCTCGACCGGCGCACTCCCGGAACCGCGACGCGAACATCGCGGTGGACGGCAGCTGCGCCATCAGGATCTCGACCACCTCGTCGGGATCGAGCAGCAGCTGGTCGTCGGGGAGCTCGTCGACCGACTCCGGCAGCCGGAGCACGATGCCGTCGTCGCTCCACATGAGCTCCACCGCCATCCCCCACGCCTCGGTGAGGCGGTGCTGGAGGGCCATGGCCCACGGCGCGTGCACCTGGGCGCCGAACGGTGACAGCACGCAGACCCGCCAGTCGCCGATCTCGTCGCGGAAGCGCTCGACGACGATGGTGCGGTCGTCGGGCACCACGCCGGTGGCCTCGGCCTGCTCGTCGAGGTAGCTGACGAGGTTGGTGGCAGCCCGCTCGTCGAGACCAGCGGCGCGGAGGCGGGCGAGCGGATCCTCGCCGCTCGTGCCGGCCCGAAGGTCCCGGGTGAACTGGCCGATGGCCCGGCCCAGCTCGATGGGCCGGCCGGGGCCGTCGCCGTGCCAGAACGGCATCTTCCCCGGCTGCCCGGGAGCCGGGGTGACGATGACCTTGGCGAAGGTGATCTCCTCGATCCGCCACGTGGAGGCGCCGAGCAGGAACGTCTCGCCCGGGCGCGACTCGTAGACCATCTCCTCGTCGAGCTCCCCGACCCGGGTGCCGTCGGGCAGGGTCACCGCGAAGAGGCCACGGTCGGGGATGGTGCCGGGGTTGGTGACGGCCAGCCGCTGCGCGCCCGATCGGCCTCGCAGGGTGCCGGCCACCCGGTCCCACACGATGCGGGGCCGCAGCTCGGCGAACTCTTCCGAGGGGTAGCGGCCCGAGAGCAGGTCGAGCACCGAGGCCAGCACCTCGTCGGACAGCTCGGCGAACGGTGCGGCCCGCCGCACGACGGCGGTGAGCTCGTCGACCGACCAGTCGTCGAGCGCGCACATGGCCACCACGTGCTGGCACAGCACGTCGAGCGGGTTGCGGGGGTAGTAGGTCTCCTCGATCTGGCCGGCGTGCATCCGCTCGACCACCACCGCCGACTCGAGCAGGTCGGCCCGGTGCTTGGGGAACACCTTGCCGCGGCTCGGCGCCCCGACCTGGTGACCCGCCCGGCCCACCCGCTGCAGCCCGGTGGCCACTGCGCCGGGCGACGACACCTGCACCACGAGGTCGACGGCGCCCATGTCGATGCCGAGCTCGAGGCTCGACGTGGCCACCAGGCCCTTCAGCCGACCCGACTTCAGCTCGTCCTCGATCTCGAGGCGCCGCTCGCGCGAGAGCGACCCGTGGTGGGCCTTCACCAGCTCGGGCTGGGTGGGCGGCGACCCGTCCTGCTCGTCTCCCCTGCTCGTCCCCTCCCAGTGCAGCTCGTTGAGACGGGTGGCGAGGCGCTCGGCCAGGCGGCGGGCGTTGACGAAGATCAGCGTGCTGCGGTGCTCCTGCACCAGCTCGAGGAGGCGCGGGTGCATGGCCGGCCAGATCGACCGACGGGAGGGGCCCGCGGCGGCGGGGCCCGACACCGGCTCGTCGATGATCTGACCCAGCTCCCCCATGTCGTCGACGGGGACGATCACCTCGATCTCGAGGGTCTTGCGCACGCCGGCGTCGACGACCGACACCGGCCGGGGCGCACCGTCGACCGAGCCACCGAGGAACGTGGCGATCTCCTCGAGCGGGCGCTGCGTGGCCGACAGTCCGATGCGCTGCGGGGCGGCGCTGCCCGACGACGTGACCCAGTGCTCGAGCCGCTCCATGGTGAGGGCGAGGTGGCTCCCCCGCTTCGTGCCCGCCACCGCGTGGATCTCGTCGATGATCACGGCCTCGACGCCCCGCAGCGTCTCGCGGGCCGCGCTGGTGAGCATCAGGTAGAGCGACTCGGGCGTGGTGATGAGGATGTCGGGCGGATTGCGCACGAGCTTGCGGCGCTCGTCGGCGGGCGTGTCACCGGTGCGGATGCCCACGCTCGGCTCCCGGTAGGTGAGGCCCATCCGCTCGGCCGCCAGCCGGATCCCCTTCAACGGCGATCGCAGGTTCTTCTCCACGTCCACGGCGAGGGCCCGGAGGGGCGACAGGTAGATGAGGCGCGTCCCAGCCGACGGCTCCGGCGAGGTGGCCAACCGATCGATGGCCCACAGGAATGCCGCGAGGGTCTTGCCCGAGCCGGTGGGCGCCAGGATCAGGGTGTGGTCGCCCTGGGCGATGACCGGCCAGCCGGCCGCCTGCGGTGGCGTGGCCTCCGGGAACGAGGTGCCGAACCAGGCCCGGACCGCCGGGGAGAAGGGTTCGAGGGGATCGGAGGCGCTCACCGGCTCAACCTATCGACGGTCCGTGACAGGAACTGTCAGGGATCAGCGACGACCAGCTCGCCGACCATGTTGGGGTGGATGTCGCACACGAACCGGTAGGTGCCGGCCGGGGCCGAGACCTCGAGCTGTTGCACCACCGGGCCGGCCTCGAGCTTGGTGGCGACGTCGCCGCCGGGGAGGTCCTCCACCCGCAGGTTGTGGTTCACGCCGGTGTCACGGTTGTCGACGGTGACGGTGACCGGCGCGCCGGGCGTGAGCTCCAGGCAGTCGGTGTCCCACGCCAGCTTGTCGGCCACGATGGTGACCGTTCCCCCCGACGCAGCCCGACAACCGCCCGCCGGCGGTGGGCTCGACGAGCCCCCACCATCGTCCCCGCACCCGGCTGCGATGGCAGCGAGGACGCCGACGGCGATGGCGACGGAGCGGGCGGGAGCTGGACGGCGCATCCGGACGAAGGTACCGGGGCCGTGACCGGTAGCCTCAGCGCATGGCCGAGTACCAGACCCCGGAGTTCCACCCCACCTTCGAGGAGTACTGCGAAGCGATCTTCGAGCTGGCCGAAGACGACGTGGAGGTCATCCAGGCCCGCATCGCGGAGCGGCTCATGGTGTCCCGGCCCGCCGTGTCGGAGATGATCAAGCGCCTCGAGACCGAGAAGCTCGTGGCCATCGACCACAACGCCATCGCCCTGACCACCGCCGGGATGAAGCTGGCCGAGCGGGTCGTGCGGCGCCACCGTCTCGCCGAGCGCTTCCTCACCGACATCCTCGGGCTGTCGTGGGCCGACGCCCACAAGGAAGCCGGCAAGTGGGAGCACGTCATCTCCGACCCGGTCGAGCAGGCCATCGTTCGGGTGCTCGACAACCCCACCACCTGCCCCCACGGCAACCCGATCCCCGGGGCCGACTACGTCACCCCCACGTCGGTGCCGCTCTCCGAGGTGAGCGTGGGCAACGGTTTCGTGGTGAACCGCATCCCCGAGGAGCTCGAGTTCACCCCCGGCCTGCTCGAGTACCTCGAGGAGTCAGAGGTCCTCCCCGGTCGCAGCGGCAAGATCACCGCGGCGTCGCCCGACGGCACCACCACGGTGGAGATCGCCGGCCGTCACATCGGCATCGGCGCCTTCGCCAGCCA
>JALYWQ010000368.1 GCA_030852625.1 Actinomycetota bacterium | reverse complement strand
GGGTGGGCAGCCCGAGGGCGGTGAAGGTCACCAGCCCGAGCAGACCGCCGCAGGTGGTGGCCTTCTCGTTGGTCACGTGGGGGACGACCGACACGTCGGAGTAGAGGGCGTTGCCGGCCCGGTCGGCGGCGATCGTGTTGACCCAGGGGATGCCGAGCAGCTCGCTGTTGATGTCGAAGAGCTCTTCGGTGGACTGTGCGTGGTTCCACTTGAAGAACTGGTTGAGGTAGCGGAGCTGCACGTTGGCGTCGGCGAGGGCGTACGCCTTCACCGGTGTCCACGGGAACAGCGGCAGGCCGAGCAGGCTGTTGAGCATCGGGCCGTAGCGGGTGGTCCACAGCGTGCGGGTGGCCGTGCCCGTCGAGCCATCGGGGTTGCGCACCTCGACGCGCACGTCCTGCTTCGTCATCTTCTCCGCCTGCCCGTCGACCAGGTAGCTGGTGGGATCGCCGGGGACCAGGGTGAGCTCGAACGGGGTGAACCGGTAGGCGGTGGACACCGTGTGCGACCACGCCACGCCGTCGGTGTGGCCGATGAGCACGAGGGGCACGCCGTAGAGCCCGGCCCCGGAGACGTTCACCTGGCCGGGGATCGTCAGGTGCATCTGGTAGAGCCGCTCGCCGCCCTGCCAGGGGAAGTGGGGGTTACCGAGCACCATGCCCATGCCGTTGTCGGTGGCCTCGCCACCGAGGCCGTAGGCGTTGGAGCCGATGCCGAGGGCGGTGCTCAGGCGACCCGGGAGCTGGCTGACGGCATCGAGCTGGGTGGCGAGGGTGGCCGCTTCAACGGGGTCGGCAGCCACCTGGGCGGCCAGGTTGTCGGTGACGCCGGGGATGACCGGGATCACGCCGCCGGTCGGCGGCTGCGCCCCGGCGATGCCGGTGATGGCTACGCCCGACGACGCCATCGTGGCCAGCTGGAAGAAGCGCCGGTAGACGTCGATGTCGGTGAGGGGACGCACCCAGGGCGCACCCTTGCAGCGGGGGTCGCTGATCCCGTCGGCCCCGCCGATGTCGGCCAGGTAGCGGTTGATCCCCTGCGCGTAGCCGGTGACGCCGAGGCGGACCTCCGCCTCCGGCCCATGCGGCGCGTCCTGGGCCAGCAAGGCCTCGAGCTGGCCCGACTGGTGCTGGGCCGCGTAGAAGAAGTCGGAGTCGAGGTTGCGGTTGACGGTGCCGTTGCCGCCGAACTCCCAGGTGCCGTCAGGGCCGAACCACTTCGAGCGCTCGGCGCTGACCGTCGCCGTGTAGTCCATCAGCGTGCAGATGTTGTCCTGGGCGAACGCGTAGCCGATGCCGTAGGCGACCGAGCCGAAGTCCTTGCCGGTCACGTGGGGCACGCCGAGGCTGTCGCGGCGGATGGTGACCTCGTAGTCAGCCGCCGGTGCCGCGGCCGGGGGCGCGTCCTGAGCGCCCGCCATGCCCTGCCCGAGCGTGGTGGCGAGCACCACGGCCGCCAGCACTCCCGTCGCCGTCCGGCGTCGCCCCGGACGCACCTGCTTCTCCGCCATGTGGTCAGCTCCCTTGCGCGGACCTGACCTTCCTCCAGTCAGCGGCGGGGGTGCAAACCGTGCGAACCCGTCAGTCGGGCTGGTCTGCGGCCCGGACCTTGCGGGCCAGCGCGAACAGGAGCTGGGCCTCCTCGGGGTCGGCGTCGGGGCCGTAGGCCGACACGATGGTGCCCTTGCGGTCCCATTGCTTGCAGTGGACGCCGAGCACGATGGCTTCGTCACCCGGATCGCTCGGGCCCTCGAAGCGGAACGTGTAGTCGACCACGGCGTCGCTGATCGGGTGCGGGCCGTCGGCGTGACGGGCCACGATGCCCTCGGCGCAGAGGGTGAAGTCGTCGACGTAGCCCCGGTCGGCGAGGAACTGCACGGCCTCGGTCACGGTGTCGGGCGTCGGCATGTGCTCAGGCTAGGCCCCGAACGCGTTCGTTCGCCCCGGCCGGGGTGGGCCGACCGGGGCGACGAACCTACTGACGGGCTGAAGGGATCAGTTGCTCTCGTTGGCGCGGATGGCCGACACCTCGAACTCGAGGGTCACCTTCTCGCTCACGAGCACGCCGCCGGTCTCGAGGGCGGCGTTCCAGCTGACGCCGAAGTCCTTGCGGTTGACGACGGTCTTGCCCTCGAACCCGAGCCGCTGGTTCCCGAAGGGGTCCTTGGCGGCACCGGTGTACTCGAAGTCCACGGTCACGGGCTTGGTGGTGCCCTTGATCGTGAGGTCGCCGGTGACCCGGTAGTTCTCGTCATCGATCTTCTCGACCTCAGTCGAGCTGAACGTGATCTCCGGGTAGGTCTCCATGTCGAAGAACTCGTTCGACTTGAGGTGGCCATCGCGGTCGGCGTTGCGGGTGTCGATGCTGTTGGCCTGGATGGTGAGCTCGAGGTGCGAGCGCTCGGGCTGCTCGGCGTCGAAGTAGCCGGAGCCCTCGAACTCGTTGAACGAGCCGCGGACCTTGGTGACCATCGCGTGGCGGGCGACGAACCCGATCCGGCTGTGGCTCGGGTCGATGGCGTAGGTGCCGCTGACGGTGGTGGGGATGGTGGTGGTGCTCATGGGGTGCTCCTTCGGCAGTAGGTGATATGTCCTCCAACCTGGGTGATGGATCAACTATTCCTTCTTTCCCGGATAGGGTGGATCCCATGCCTGGACCCCAGTGGCTCAGTGAGCGAGAGGAACGCGCGTGGCGGGCGCTGCAGTTCATGCAGATGCGCCTCGAGGGCGCGCTGGCGCGCCAGTTGGCCGCCGATTCAGGGCTCTCGTACCCCGACTACGGCGTGCTCGTGGCGCTCACCGACCAGCCCGACGGGCGCATGCGCCTCTTCGAGCTCGGCGAGGTGCTGGGTTGGGAGAAGAGCCGGTTGTCCCACCACGTCACCCGGATGGCCGGCCGTGGCCTGGTGGCGAAGGAGAAGTGCGACACCGACCGGCGGGGTGCCTACGTGGCCGTCACCGAGCAGGGGCGATCCGAGCTCGCTGCCGCGGCGCCGGGCCACGTGGCGCTCGTGCGACGGCTCTTCGTCGAGCCGCTCACCGCCGACCAGATCGACGCCATCGGCGACGCCGCCGAGACCGTGCTGGCGGCCTTCGAGGGAGCGGGCATCGCCGCCCCCGTGGCGGCCGCACCGTGAGCGGACCCGTCACCCCGGCCGATGCTGCGGCCACCCCAGGCCGTGGCGACGGGCCGGAGCCGGGCGTCCTCGAG
>JALYWQ010000363.1 GCA_030852625.1 Actinomycetota bacterium | reverse complement strand
GGTCAGACGGCCTGCCCCCAGGACGGGTGAAGCCCCAGACCTGGCAGAAGCGGCCACAACGGATCGGGCCTGAAGCCCTCAGGAACGACCGCCCCAGTTCAGCCAAACAGTCCCGGATGCCGATGGCTGCGAAGCCCGCAGAAGGCACCGCCACGCCTCTGACCCGGCGTTCCGGGACAGGCTTGGTCTCACTCGGCTCGCGCGGTCGGGGACACCCTCTCCTCAGTGTCGTACCCCGTGAGTACGTTCGATTCGTGCCTCGAATTTCCGCGTTCTACGGGATCGTGATCGCCATGTACTTCGACGATCACCCGCCACCGCATTTCCACGCGAGGTACGGAGAGCATCAGGCGCAGATCGTCATTGCGACCGGCGACGTGCTGCACGGTGAACTCCCGCGTCGTGCCCTCAAGCTCGTCGAGGAATGGGCCGCGCTGCACCGAGACGAGCTGCTCGACGACTGGGAGCGCGCCCAGCGCGACGAGCCGCTGGTTACCATTGCCCCGTTGCCATGACTGCTGCTTACGAGATCACCGCCGTCGAGCATCTCGGCGAGTACCGCCTTCGGCTGACCTTCGCCGACGGCCTTGTCGGCGACGTGGATCTTGCCGATCGCTTCAAGACGCCGAGGGGGCCGGTATTCGAGCCGCTCCGTGACGTCGACTTCTTCGCCAAGGTCGCGGTGGATCCCGGGCTCGGCACCGTCGTTTGGCCGAACGGGGCTGATCTCGCTCCGGACGTCCTCCACGAACAGGCGCTCAGTCTCGCCTGAGCAGGGGTTTCGAGCAGAGGCTGCCGCTGCGTACCGAAGTGCGGATCTCTCGGGCACCGACCGTCACCTAACGCGCGGACATATTCGCGCCGGGCGATGCCACGAAGGTGCCGTTGGGGGACAGCCCACATCCCGCAGTACGCGTCGCCCACGGTTGGATTGGGCTAGAGCGCGTTCTTCTAGCGGGCATCTGCAACTCCGTCCGCGTCGTCCGGCGACGACTGTCGTCCTGAAGCCGCCCGTCCATGCCCGGGCGCAGTTCTGCGATCGCGCCGATGAACCTCGGGATCGACGTGCGTCTGTAGGGGTACAGCACTGCGTGGCCAAGAGGAGGCGTGACATGAAGGCGATCAACCTGGGAGCCGAGGACGAGCTGCCGACCGTCGAGTGGAGCCCGATCGAAGCGAAGCTCGATGCGTGGGAGGGTCCGCAGCCCGACGACCACAACGCCCGCTCGACCTGGCTCACGACGATCAACACCGACGGGAGTCCGCACGTCACCCCGGTTGGTGCTCTGTGGCTCGACGGGACGTTCTGGTTCCAAACCGGATCGACCAAGAAGGCCAGCAACCTCGAGCGCGATCCCCGCTGCTCGGTCGCTACGTCGATCCGCGGCGCCGATGTGATCGTCGAGGGCGCGGCGGAGCGAATCACCGATGCCGAGGGCCTCGCCAAGGCTGCGGCGAAGTGGGCCGAGGGCGGGTGGCCGACCGAACCCGATCCGAGCGGCGAGGGCATCACGGCTCCGTTCAACGCGCCGACCCAAGGTCCGCCCCCGTGGCACGTATACCGCGTCGCTCCGTCGTCGGTCGTGGTCTGCCTCGGGGAGGAACCCGGCGGCCTCACCCGCTTCGCGTTCTGATGCCGGGTCGGGCGATGACCGAGTTGGCCCGCCGCATGTTCCAGCTCGTTGAGCCGATCGCCGTAGTGACCTACATGGCCGACGAGCCGACGGACGAGGTCAAGGCGCTCGGCCTCCCGGGCGTGTGGGACGCCTACTTCGCCGGCAGGGCGGCCCCGCTCGGCCGCGATGTCCCCGCCGGAGTCGTCGACGCGCTGTTCTACAACTTCGCCCCCGGGGAGGTCGCCAGGCACATCCCACAGGTGTGGGAGCGGGTGACCCCCGGGGACGCGAGCGCCGCCCGGCTACGCGGTTCCGTCGCCGCCCTCCGCCGAATCCTCGGCGACCTCGCCGACACGGCCGGCGTCGCGCACGCCGCAGACCTCCTGGTCAAGGCCGGGACCAGCGGCAGCACTGAGGGGCGAGCCCTGTACGCCGCGGTCTTGACGCTCCCGATCCCGACGGAACCGCTGGCCCGTCTCTGGCACGGCGCGAACCTGTTGCGGGAGCATCGGGGTGACGGTCATGTAGCTGCGCTCGTGACTGCAGGGATCGGCCGAACCGAGGCGCACGTACTCCACGCCCTCTCCGAAGGCATGCCGGCGACTGAGTTCGGCCGGGTCTCGCATCTGCCCGAGGCCCAACTCGCCGCCGTCATCGAGGGGATGCGGGTGCGAGGCCTCGTGGGCGTCGATGGGTGGCTTACCGATTCGGGCCGGCAGGCGAAGGCCGAGGTCGAGGCCATGACCGACGAGCTGGGGGCGCCCGTTTACGACATCTTCGAACCAGCTGAACGCGAGCAGGTCATCGAGGACCTCGAGCCGTTGGCTGCGCGGCTCTGCGAAGTCGGCTCGCGGTAGGCATAACCCGGACCGGCAGTGACGGCTGACTCCAGAGGCCACCGGGCAGTCCAACAACGCTCGGGCCGGAGCCCGAACGTCTCGTGGAGCTGGGGGGAATCGAACCCCCGTCCGTCAAGCGGTCGACGTCCGCGCTACGACCATTCCCGAGATCACGCCACTTCGGCTGGCGCACCGCCGGGTCGGAGGAGCACGCGGAGGTGCTCGCCGCCGAGTCTTTCCTCGATGCCAGCGGTCTTTCCCGCCGTCAGTGGTCTCTCCCTACGGTCCGCCACTGCTTCTGTTGCCGGGCTGCAGTGGCCTGGCCCCGTGTGCCGTCACCGGTCACGGTTGCTCTCTACCGTCTAGTCGGAACTAGGCAGCGAGGGCGTACTGCTCGTTGGCAGTTGTTGTTGTGCCCCGTTTAGCGAGTCTGAGCAACTCGAGTCGCACGAATCGCCGAGCAGTCCCAACGTCGAAACCGATCAGCCCCTCGAAAGGGTGTTGCCAAGGAACACCGCCCCGGACCTGCGCCCGAGGCGAATGCCAGGCTACCGGCACTTCGGCGTCGGGCAGACTTCTGGCCATGGATGCCCGACGCCACCTCGAGATCCTCGCCACCGCCGGCGCACGGCTGGCGTCGGTCCCGGTCGAGCACCTCGGCGCTCCCGTCCCGTCGGTCCCGGGATGGACCGTCGAGGACGTGGTGCGCCACACCGGGAAGATCCACCAATGGGTCAGCGCCGTGGTGCAGCTCCCCGTCGACGGCGACGTGGGCTCCGTCCGGCCCGAGGGGATGCCCACCGGCGCCGACTGCCTGCCGGCCTACCGGGACGCGCTGTCGCTCATCACCGACGCGCTGACGGCCCGGCCCGTCGACACCGAGGTCACGTCGTTCCTCGGCCCGGTCACGCTCGCTTGGTGGATCCGCCGGCAGGCCCATGAGGTTTCCGTGCACCGCCACGACGCCGAGTCGGCCGTCGAGGCCGCCGGCGGTCCAGCGGCGCACCCCTTCGACGTCGACGAGGCCGCCGACGGCCTGGACGAGTGGGCCTCGACCTTCCTCGCCGTGCGGTGGAGCCAGCGCTTCGGCGACTTCCCGTCCGAGCTCGAGGGGGCGACGATCCACCTCCACGGCACCGACCCCGAACCGCCCGCCGACGGCAGCGAGTGGCTGCTCAGCTTCGCCGACGGGAAGGTGCAGGTGGCGGCCACCCATGCCAAGGGCGACGTGGCCCTCCGGGGTCCCGCCGAGGACCTGCTCCTCGTGATGTGGCGCCGGCGACCGCTCGACGTCCTCGAGGTGTTCGGCGACCGCACCGTGGCCGAGCGGCTGCTCGAGGTGGCCACCTTCTGACGAAGCGGGTCAGTCGTCCCGTTCGCCGCGCTTGGCCCGGGCGAGGGAGAGAGCGGCGTCCCGCTCCGCGAGCACCTGGCGCTTGTCGTGGGTGCGCCGGCTCTTGGCCAGGCCCAGCTCCACCTTGGCCCGCCCGTCCTTGAAGTAGATCTGCAACGGGATCAACGAAAGGTGCTCGGGATCGACCCGGGCCTTCAGCTTCATGATCTCGTGGTGGTGGAGGAGGAGCTTGCGCTTGGCGTCCGGGTCGTGGCCGGTGTGGCTCTGCGAGTAGAGCCAGGGCGCGATGTGGAGCTGGTGGAGCCACACCTCGTTGCCGTCGATGCGAGCGAAGGCGTCGGTGATCTGCACCTTGGCCTCCCGAAGGGACTTCACCTCGCTGCCGCGCAGCACGATGCCAGCCTCGATGGTCTCGAGGATGTCGTAGTTGCGGCGAGCCTGCCGGTTGCTCGCGATCGGCTTCAGTCCCTTGGGCTTCATGGGGTCGCTCAGGGTACCGGTCGTTGGACCCGCCAGCGGCCCTCGTATGCTCGCCGCCGTGCTGCAGCTGACCCGTTCCACGTGGGCCCAGATGCTCGGTCACGCCTACGACGGCCTGCCCGACGAGGCCTGCGGGCTGATGGCCGGGCCCCCCGGCACCAACCGGTGCACGGTGTTCTACCCGTGCCGCAACGCCGCCGAGAGCAGCAAGATCTACACGATCGACCCGAAGGACTACATGAAGGCCGATCGTGATGCCGAGCAGCGGGGGCTCGAGCTCATCGGGGTGATGCACTCCCACACCCACACCGACGCCTACCCGTCGCCCACCGACCTGGCCCAGGCGCCGGACCCGAACTGGCACTACGTGATCGTGTCGCTCCGGTCGGAGGCGCCCGTGCTGCGCTCGTACCGGATCGTCGAGGAACAGGGCGCCGAGGAGGGTGTTTCGGTCGTCGGGGCGTAGAATCCTGACTGGGCAAGTCGCCTTTCGACCGGGAGCTTCAGTTGGCCGTCTACGAATCTGCGCTCGACCTCATCGGGAACACGCCGATCGTCGACATCTCGGCGCTCAGCCCCAACCCGAAGGTGCGGATCCTCGCCAAGCTCGAGGGCCAGAACCCGGGGGGTTCGGTCAAGGACCGGGCCGCCAAGCAGATGATCATCGATGCCGAGAAGGACGGGATCCTCACCCCCGGCACCGGCCAGGTCATCCTCGAGTCGTCGTCGGGAAACACCGGCATCGCGCTGGCCATGCTCTCGAAGGTGCGGGGCTACCACCTCAAGGTGGTGCTGCCCGACAACGTGTCGGTGGAGCGCCGCCAGCTGCTCGAGAGCTGGGGGGCCGAGATCATCGACAGCCCCGGCGCCGAAGGCTCCAACGGCGCCATGCGTCGAGCCAAGGTGATCGCCGACGAGCACCCCGAGTGGTGGTTCCCGTTCCAGTACGGCAACCCGTCGAACCCGAAGGCGCACTACGAGGGCACCGGGCCCGAGATCTGGCGGGACGTACCCGAGATCACGCACTTCATCGCCGGGCTCGGCACCGCTGGCACGCTCATGGGCGTCGGTCGCTTCCTCAAGGAGCAGAACCCCGACGTGCAGATCTGGGCCATCGAACCGCCGGCCGGCGAGATGGTCGACGGCCTGAAGAACATCGACGAGGGCTTCATCCCGCCGGTCTACGAGGACAACGGCGGCAACGACCTGCTCAACCGGCGGCTCATCGTTCGCCCCCGTGAGTCGATCGAGTGGACCCGTCGCCTCACCGAGGTCGGCGTGTTCGCCGGCATCTCCTCCGGGGCGATCCTGGCCGGGTCGGTGAAGGCGGCCGGGCTCATCGAGGAGGGCACGATCGTGATGATCGTGTGCGACGGCGGCTGGAAGTACCTCTCGGCCGGCGTGTGGACCGACGACATCGACACCGTCGAAGCCCGGGCCAAGGCCACCATCTACTTCTGAGCCGGTTCGCTCAGAGGAGCGGCTCGAGGTTCTCCGTGGGACGGCCGACGGCGGCCTTGCCGTCGCTCGAGACGAGGATGGGACGCTCGATGAGCCGGGGGTTGGCGGCCAGCACCCCGATCCAGGCTTCGCGGTCCTTGGCCATGTTCTTGAGGTCGAGCTCCTTGGCCAGGTCCTCGCCCATGCGGGTGATGTCCCACGGCTCGAGGCCGAGGGCCGTGAGCACCTCCCCGAGCTCAGCTTCGCTGGGCGCGTCGTCGAGGTAGCGACGCTCGACGTAAGCGGCACCGCGCTCGTCGAGCAGCTGCTTGGCCTGGCGGCTCTTCGAACACTGCGGGTTGTGCCAGAGGGTCAGATCAGCCATGTCGTGGACCGTAGCGGGCCGGTCGTAACCTGCACCCCGTGGACGAACGGCCGATCGGCATGTTCGACAGCGGCTTCGGTGGCCTCACGGTGGCCCGGGCGCTGATCGACCTCCTGCCAGCCGAGCACCTCGTCTACGTGGGCGACACCGGTCGCTACCCGTACGGCCCCCGGCCCCTCGACGAGGTGCGGGCCTTCGCCCACGAGATCACCGCCCGCCTGGTCGACGAGCACGGCGTGAAGCTGGTGATCGTGGCCTGCAACACCGCTGCGGCCGCTGCCCTGGCCGAGCTGCAGGCGGAGTTCACCGTGCCAGTGGTCGGCGTCATCCAGCCGGGCGTGCACAGCCTGGCTCGGGCCACCCACAGCGGGCGGGTGGGGGTGATCGGCACCGTCGGCACGATCGGGTCGGGCGCCTACCAGCAGGCGGTGGCCGAGCTGGCCCCCTCCCTCGACCTCACCTGCGCGGCGTGCCCTGGCTTCGTCGAGTTCGTGGAGCGGGGCGAAACGCGCAGCGATCAGGTGGCCGTGCTGGCCGAGCGGCTGCTGGCCCCGTTGCGGGACGCCAAGGTCGACGCCCTCCTGCTCGGCTGCACCCACTACCCGTTCCTGGCCCGCACGATCAGCGACGCCATCGGGCGCGATGTCGTGCTCGTGTCGTCGGCCGACGAGACGGCCTTCGAGGTGCGCCGCCAGCTCGAGGGCACCGACCTGGCCCGGGACCCCGCTCGGGGCGAGGGCACCCGCACGTGGCTGTCGTCAGGCGACGTGGAGTGGTTCCGGGAGCTCGGCCATCAGCTGCTCGGTCCCGAGCTCGATCGGGCCGCCGCCATCAGCTGGGACTGACTGCCGTCGCCTGCGAGGATGCGGGCATGTCCGCAACCCGCCCCGACGGTCGCGCTCCCGACGAGCTCCGCCCCATCTCCTTCGAACGGGACTTCACCGCCATGGCGGCCGGCTCGTGCCTGGTCAGCTTCGGCAACACCCGCGTGCTATGCACGGCGTCGGTCGACGAGGACGTGCCCCGCTGGATGAAGGGCCGCGGCAAGGGCTGGGTCACCGCCGAGTACTCGATGCTCCCCGGCTCGTCGCCCGACCGGGTGAAGCGCGAGGTCAAGGACGGCAAGCCGTCGGGACGCACCCAGGAGATCCAGCGGCTCATCGGCCGGGCCCTGCGAGCGGTGTGCG
>JALYWQ010000358.1 GCA_030852625.1 Actinomycetota bacterium | reverse complement strand
TCGGCCGCCAACCGGTCGAGGGCCTCGTTGAGGGGCCGGCTCCGGCCGCCGCTCAGCACGGGGATCACCGACACCCGCCCGGCGAAGGTCTCGTGGAACTCGTTGACGATCGCAGTGGCCTGCTCGGCCACGGTGGGGTCCTGGTGGTGGACCATGAGCGAGACGTCGAAGTCGTCGTCGATCTGAGCGGCCAGGCAGGTGAGGGCTTCCCGGAGGTTGTCGGGCCGACGCAGCTGGGTCCGCATCACCACGGTGAGGAAGCGCGGCTTCGTGGGCGCGTCGGCAGCCTCGGTGGCGAAGGGGTCGACCGTGGGCCGCTCGGCGCGCTGCACCGTGAGGTAGCCCCGCACGAGCTCGAGCACCGAGCCGAACGGGTCGGCCACGTTGCGGAGGTGGCGCAGGTGCTGGCCGACGGGGGTGACCTCCGACAGCGCCGGGTGGGTCGACGGGAAGCGCTGGTCGCTGAGCGGGAGCTCGAAGTCACGACGAGCCACCTCGCGGAACCCGGCGTCGCGGGTGAGCTGCTCGAGGCGTCGGGGATCGAAGAGGCTGACGTTGCGCTCGTCGAGCAGGCCGGTGTCGGTGTAGTCGAAGCGCCCGAACACGAGCTTGGCGGCCAGGTCGGCGTGGGACACGTTGGGCACGCTCAGCACCACGGCGGCGCCGGACGCCAGTTGGCAGGCCTGCCACACGACGTCGAGCACCGCCGTGGGATCGATGAGCTGGCCCAGGACGTCGAGCAGCAGGAAGGCCGACACCGACCGGTCGCCGACGATCTGGGCGATCCGCTCGAGCAGCTCGTCGGTGACCTGCAGGTCGACCTCGTGGGCCTCGAACCCGCGGGCCCGGATGTCCTCGAGGCCGGTCTTCTCCACGTCGCAGCCGACGTAGGTGAAGCCACGCCGCTCGAGCTCCTCGGCCACCGGCCCGAACCCGCAGCCGAGGTCGACGACGAGGCCGGGCTGGAGCTGGAGGTCGTCGATCAAGCGCACCGCCTGGCCGGCGCCGCTCTGCCACGTGAACGGGAAGTTGTACCGCTCGAAGCTGCCCATCAGAACCGGTGCTCCGCGTACTCGCCGTCGACGAACTGGGCCACCCGCTCGGCGTGCTTCAGCTTGGCCGGCATGGTGCCGGCCGCCTCACGGGCGCGGATGTCGGCGAGGGCCTCGCGCTGCTTCGGCAGGCCGGCTCGTTCGATCCACTCGACGGTCTCGCGGTAGATGTCCTTGCGTCCGTAGCGGGTGGCGAGCATCAGGCGCCCGTAGGTGGAGTGGTACACCTCGACGTCGGAGGCATGGGGGCGCCCGCCTGCGGACGGGCGCTTGTCGTGGAAGACGGTGGCCCGCGGCGCGAGCACGACCTCGTGACCGGCGTAGCGGGCCCGCCACGAGAAGTCGACGTCGTCGCAGTACAGCGGGAAGTGGTCGTGGTCGAAGCCCTCGAGCTCCTCGAACACAGGGCGGGGGATGGCGGTGGCGCAGGTGGAGGCCCAGCTCGTCCGTCCGGTGGTCAGGTCGTAGGCCTTCGGGTGCTCCATCGGGAGCTGGCGGGCCTCGACGACCCCGGCGTCGGCCCCGCGCAGCGTGGCGAGGAGCTCGGCCAGCATCCGGGGCGACGGGTAGGTGTCGGGGTTCAGGGTGACGATGACGGTGCCCTCACCGTTGGCGGCCAGCCGGTTGTGGCCACCGGACGACCCGAGGTTCTCGTCGAAGAACTCGTAGGAGAAGGCATCCAGGCCCTCGCGGAGCGCCCGCTCGGTGAGCTGGGCCACCTCGGCGGCGGGGAGCACCCGTTCGGGCGAGCAGTCGCCGAGCCGCCACGTGCCTTCGGCCAGGTGACCCTCGGCCCGGGCGATGGCCACCGTCTGGGCCACGCCGAAGAGGAGGCGCCACACATCGGCGTTGCTGTTCCGGAAGAGCACCGTCTGGATCTGGACCACCGGTGCGGGCACGTCGGACATGACGGATCAAACCTACTGGCGGGGCCGGGCCGGCTCCCACATGGGGCGGATGGTCAGGTGGTGGCCTGGATCCAGGCCAGGAGGTCCTGGAGGCCGGCCTCGAGGGTGGTCTCGGCGCGGACTCCAAGGGCGGCCTGGAGCGGGGCAGGATCGCAGGAGGCGGCCCGGACGTCGCCCACCCGCCACATCCCGCTCACCTCGGGATCGGGGGCGCCGGTGAGGTCGGCGATCAGTGCGGCCAGCTCGGCGATGGTGACGGCGGCGCCCGAGCCCACATCGAGCACGCGGGGTCGCTCCGGCGGCTGGGCGATCCCGGCCGCGATGGCCCGCACGACGTCGTCGACGTGTACGAAGTCGCGGACCACCTGACCGTCCTCGTAGAGGTTGATGGTCTCCTTGGCCAGGCCGACCCGGCAGAAGAGGCTCACGATGCCGGTGTACGGGTTGGCGAGGGACTGGCCGGCGCCGTAGACGTTCTGGAGGCGGAACACGCTGAGCTTCGTGCCGGTGCCCGACACCCACGCCTCGCAGATGTGCTCCTGGGCCAACTTCGTGGCGCCGTAGACGCTCGTGGGCCGGGGCTCGGTGCGGTCAGCGCTGGCCGGCACCGGTGCCAGTGAGCTTCCGTCGGCCGCGACCGGGTCCCAGGCCTGCGCTTCGAAGTCGTCCTTCGACCGCACGCCGACGTAGGTGAGGGTCCCGTCGACGGCCTTCCACGCCCCCTCGCCGTACACGGCGCGGGACGAGGGCAGCACGAGGTGGGCCGGCGGGATGTCGCGGTGGAGCAGGGCGTCGAGGAGGCGGGTGGTGCCCACCACGTTGACCAAGCCGTGGCGGGAGCTCTGGTCGAAGCTCTGCCCGGTGCCGGTCTCGGCGGCCAGGTGCACGACGGTGTCGGGTGCGAAGCCCTCGAACACCTCGTCCCAGGTGCTCGGCTCGGTGACGTCGCCGACGACCAGCTCGGCGCCGTCGGGGAGGTCGGCCGGCCGCTCCTGGGTGGGGTGGACCTGCGGGTGGAGGTTGTCGACGACCCGCACCCGGGCGCCGTCAGCGACCAGCTGGCGGGCCAGGCGGCAGCCGATGAACCCGGCCCCGCCGGTGAGGAGGACGTCGGTCACGGGGCTCTCAGCGCCGGATCAGCGCGATCACATCGCGGTTGCCGGTGGTGGGGAAGGTGGCGCCGACCCCGCGATCGGATGCGATCCCGAACGGGAAGGCGTGGCGCAGGCCACCTCGACCGTCGCTGGTGAAGAAGCGGTCGCTCCGCTGCACGGCGAGCTCGTCGGTGCCGTTGCCGTCCCAGTCGCCCACCAGCGGCCGGTCGCC
>JALYWQ010000083.1 GCA_030852625.1 Actinomycetota bacterium | reverse complement strand
AGATGGCCGAGATGCACACCAACAGCAGCGGGTGCACGCGGCGGGTGCGCACGCTGAGCACCAGGCCGGCCATCACGAAGGTGACGCCCCCGACGTAGGCGAAGGCGATGGCGGCGGTGAGCAGCGGCGTGAGGTCGTCGTTCACGGGGCGTCGTCCACGCCGGGGCGGCGACAGGCCTCGGGATCGAAGCGCACGACCAGCCCGACGATCAGCACGATCAGCCCGAACAGCGTCCCCAGCATGATGGCCACCGCCACACCACGACCTCCCTTAAGATGGTGAGGACTATCTTAACCGTTCGACGGGTCGGCAGTTCATCGATGCGGGGAGCGACCCACGTCGCTTGTAGGGTGATGGCGACGAAGGGGAGTATCCCTACGCACGGCGGTCGTCATCACGGTCGATTCGACCCGGCCGCCGTGGTCTCCGGCAACGGAGGCGGGAGAGACCTTCGACTGATCGGAACACATCAGCCGAAGGGACCCCCCAATTGTTGAACTTCCTGGCGACGCCGACCATGTTGGCCGCCGAAGCCTCCGAAGCCCGTGAACGCTTCGCCTACCTGAACGTCGAGCCGTGGCACTGGGTGGCGCTGCTCGGGTTCATCACCACGCTCGTAGTGGTCGACCTGCTGCTCGTGCACCGCACGGCGCACGTCATCACGACCAAGGAAGCGGCCATCGAATCGGCCGTGTGGATCTCCATCGGCCTGGCCTTCACCGGGGTGATCTACCTGCTCGGCGCCGACGGCGACCAGGGCAAGGCCGCCACCGAATACCTGTCGGGCTTCCTCATCGAGAAGTCGCTGTCGATCGACTACGTGTTCGTATGGGCGGTGATCTTCAGCTTCTTCGCCATCCCACGGGAGTTCCAGTTCCGGGTGCTCTTCTGGGGCATCTTCGGTGCGCTCGTGCTGCGGGCCGGGTTCATCCTGGCCGGCACCGCCCTCATCGAGAACTTCGAGTGGGTGCTCTACATCTTCGGTGCCTTCCTGCTCTACACGGCGTGGAAGATCGCCCACCACGACGAGACCGAGGTCGTCGACTACAACCAGAACATCGCCATGCGGATGGTGCGGAAGCTGTTCCCCACCACCGACGAGTACGACGGCCAGAAGCTCTTCACCACCAAGAACGCCAAGCGGGTGGCCACCCCCCTGTTCGCGGTGCTGGTGCTCATCGAGGCCACCGACGTGGTGTTCGCAGTCGACTCGGTCCCGGCCATCCTCGCGGTGAGCCGGGAGAAGTTCATCGTCTTCAGCTCCAACGCCTTCGCCATCCTCGGCCTGCGGTCGCTGTTCTTCCTGCTTGGCGGCATGGCCGGGAAGTTCCGCTACCTCAACGTGGGCCTCGGCGTGATCCTGGCCTACGTCGGCGTGAAGATGCTGCTCGTCGGCCCGCCGGTGGAATGGCACCCGCCGTCGTACCTGTCGCTCATCGTCATCGGCGTGGTGCTGACGGTGGCCATCGTGGCCTCCCTCCGAGCCGACGCCAAGGAACACGACGAGGACGACTCCATGGAGCACGAGCTCGAGGCGGCCAAGGACAAGCCGGCCCCCTGACCCTCAGGGGCCTTCGGGCCCGACCGGATCGGCTGCGTCCAGCTCATCGCCCAGCGGCGGCCTGGGTGGCTGGAGCGGTGGCGGTGGGGCGTCGAGGAACTCGGCCGGCTCCAGGCCGGTGGGGGCGAGGTCGACGTTGGAGAGGTACATCGACATGGGTCAGCCCTTCGCGGCGCGGACGATCACCCGGGCGACCTCACGGTCGTGGGTGAGCATGGACAGGTGGGGTGCGTCGAGCTCGGTGACCCTCGCACCGGCGCGCTGCGCCATCTCCCGTTGGGCCTCGGCCGGGATGATCCGGTCCTGTTCGCCGACGACGGCCCAGGACGGGATGTCGGCCCACGCCGGGTCACCGGACGGCATGGCGAAGGCCTGGACGGACAGCGGGCGCTGGGCCGCCGCGAGCACGGCCATGTGCCGGGAGGCGAGCCCGTCGGCGGCGAAGGCCTCCCGGAACAGGCGGTCCTTCACGTAGGCATCGGCGACGCCCTCGGGGGCGCCGGTGTAGGGCACCACGTCGAACACGTTGGCCGGATCCTGGGCGAAGATCCCCGGGGGCTGGTTCAGATCGACCAAGGTCTCGCCCTCGTCGGGGATGAAGGCGTCGACGTAGACCAGCGCCTTCACCTGATCGTTGCCCTCGGCGGCGTTGGTGATCACCATGCCTCCGTAGGAATGGGCGGCGAGGACGATGGGCCCGTCGATCGACTCGAGGTAGCGGGCGAGATCAGGGGCGTCCGTTGCGACGCCACGGAGGTTGTTGGGTGGGACGCGCACGTCGAACCCGTCGTCCTGCAGACGGTCGCTGACCTCGGCCCAGGACGAGCCGTCGGCCCAGGCACCGTGGACGAGCACGATGGTGGGCTTCTTGCCCTGGGTGCCGGCGTCGTCCCCGCCGGATCGAGTGGTCGGGATCAGGGCGATCGCGGCGATGGCGAGGAGCGCGGAGCCCGTGAGGAATCCGGTTCGGTGGTCGACGGAGTGCTTGCGCATGACGTTCCCTTTCGGTGGGGCGGTGGGGG
>JALYWQ010000039.1 GCA_030852625.1 Actinomycetota bacterium | reverse complement strand
TCCCGATCGCCAAGATCGCCGCCAAGCTCGCCGTCGGCTACACGCTCGACGAGATCCCGAACGACATCACGCAGGCCACGCCGGCCAGCTTCGAGCCCACCATCGACTACGTCGTCACCAAGGTGCCTCGGTGGGCGTTCGAGAAGTTCCCCAGTGCGCCCGGAGTGCTCGGCACCTCGATGCAGTCGGTGGGCGAGGCCATGGCCATCGGCCGCACCTTCCCCGAGTCGTTGCAGAAGGCGCTCCGGTCCCTCGAGCTCGGCCGGCTCGGCCTGGCCTGCGATCCGGCCGAGGCCGCCCTCGACGAGCTCGACGACGAGGAGCTCCTGCAGCGAGCGGCCATCGGCACGCCCGACCGCCCCTTCCAGCTCGAGGCTGCCCTGCGGCGGGGGATCAGCGTCGACGTCCTCGCAGCGCGCACCCGGGTCGATCCCTGGTTCCTCGACCAGATCCTCGCCATCGTCGAGGAGCGAGCCGTGCTCGCCGAGCGAGGCTTCGACGGCATGGGCTCCGGCGACGCCGGTCGCCGCGCCTGGCGTCGAGCCAAGCGGCTCGGGTTCGCCGACGCCCAGCTGGCCTGGCTCTGGGGCCGAACCGAGGCCGAGGTCCGCTCGGCCCGGCTGGCCGCCGGCGTCCGACCCACGTTCAAGACCGTCGACACCTGCGCGGCCGAGTTCGAGGCCAAGACGCCGTACCACTACTCCACCTACGAGGACGAGGACGAGATCGTCCACTCCGGCCGGCGCAAGGTGCTCATCCTGGGCTCGGGTCCCAACCGCATCGGGCAGGGCATCGAGTTCGACTACTGCTGCGTGCACGCCAGCTTCGCCCTCGCCGACGCCGGGTTCGAGACGGTGATGCTCAACTGCAACCCGGAGACGGTGTCCACCGACTACGACACCTCCGATCGGCTCTACTTCGAGCCGCTGACGCTCGAGGACGCCCTCAACGTCATCGAGGCCGAGCAGGCCGCTGGCGACCTCGTCGGCGTCATCGTCGGCCTGGGCGGGCAGACCCCCCTCAAGCTGTCCGGATCGCTGCCGCCCGAGCTGGTGCTCGGCACGTCGGCCGAGTCGATCGACCTGGCCGAGGATCGTGAGCGGTGGAACGCCCTCTGCGCCCGGCTGGAGATCCCCCAGCCCGCCGGCGGCACCGCCACCACCCTCGAGCAGGCCCAGGGCATCGTCGCCAAGATCGGCTACCCGGTGCTCATGCGGCCGTCGTACGTGCTCGGCGGCCGGGCGATGGAGATCGTCTACGACGACGAGTCGCTGGTGCGGGCCATGGACCAGCTGGCCGGCTTCGGCAGCCTCGGGCGGGAGGGCGGCCTCTCCGCCGAGCGCCCGGTGCTCATCGACCGGTTCCTCGAGGACGCCACCGAGGTCGACGTCGACGCCATCCGCGACCGCACCGGCGAGACGATCATCGGCGGGGTGATGGAGCACATCGAGGAGGCCGGGGTGCACTCCGGCGACTCCGCGTGCGCCATCCCGCCCTACTCCCTCTCCCCGGACACGATCGCCGTGATCGAGGGTCACACCCGCGCCATCGCGGAGGCCCTCGACGTGGTCGGTCTCATCAACGTGCAGTACGCCGTGAAGGCCAACCAGGTCTTCGTGATCGAGGCCAACCCGCGGGCCAGCCGCACGGTGCCGTTCGTCGCCAAGGCCACCGGCGTACCCCTCGTGAAGGTCGCCGCTCGAACGATGGTCGGCGCCACGCTCGCCGAGCTGCGGGCCGAGGGCCTCCTCTGCCCGCCGTCGCCGGGCGGCTACGTGGCGATCAAGGAAGCGGTGCTCCCCTTCAACCGGTTCCCCGACGCCGACACCGTCCTCGGCCCCGAGATGCGCAGCACGGGCGAGGTCATGGGCATCGACACCACGTTCGGCTTGGCCTTCGCCAAGAGCCAGCTCGCCGCGGGCGACCGCCTGCCGTCGAGCGGGTGCGTGTTCATGTCGCTCGCCGACCGGGACAAGGCCGTCGGCGTCGACGCCGCCCGCCAGTTCGTCGACGCCGGCTTCACGATCGCCGCCACGTCGGGCACCGCTGACGCTCTCGAGGCCAGCGGCGTGCCCGTCGCCACGAGGGTCGCCAAGGTCGGCGAGGCCGCCGGCTCCGACGCCGTGGAGCTGATCGCCAGCGGCAAGGTCGACCTCGTGGTGAACAGCCCCCGAGGTCGTGGCGCACGTGCGGACGGCGCCCACATCCGTGCCGCCGCCGCCGTGCAGGGGATCCCCACCCTCACCACCGCGGCCGCCGGGCTGGCCGCGGCCAGCGGCATCACCGACCGGGCCAACCACGAGGTGCGGGTCCGCACCCTGCAGGAGTACCACCGCGGCGTCGACCTCGATCGTCCGGAGCTCCCGCTCGAATGAGCCGGCGGGGGAGGGCCTCGGTCGAGTTGGCCACGCAGATCGGGTCGGTGGCGTTGCCCAACCCGATCCTCACGGCGTCCGGCACCTCAGGGCACGGCGCCGAGCTGGCCCCCTACCTCGACGTCAGCTCCCTCGGCGCGGTGGTGGTGAAGTCGTTGGCCGCCACGCCGTGGGAGGGCAACCCGGCCCGCCGGGTGCGGGAGACGAGCGGGGGCATGCTCAACAGCGTCGGGCTCCAGGGCCCGGGCGTCGTCCGCTGGCTGGAGGACGACCTGCCGGCCCTGCTGGCCGCCGGCGCGCGGGTGGTGGCGTCGATCTGGGGTCGGTCGGTGGCGGAGTACGCCGCCGCGGCCGAGCTGCTGGCCGAGGCCCCCGACGACGTGGTGGCGGTGGAGGTCAACCTCTCGTGCCCCAACACCGAGGCCGCCCGTGACCTCTTCGCCCACTCCACGGAGGCCACCGAGGCGGCCATGCGGGTCACCGAGGCCTGCGGTCGGCCGCGGTGGGCCAAGCTCAGCCCCAACGTCACGGATCTGGTGCCGATCGCCGAAGCCGCCCTCCGGGGCGGGGCCGAAGCCGTCACCCTCGTCAACACCGTCATGGGCATGGCCATCGACCCGGACGACGGGTCCTACGGCCTCGGCTCCGGGGCACGGGGCGGTGGGCTCTCCGGCCCGGCCATCCACCCCATCGCCGTGCGCGCTGTGCACGACGTGCACGCGGCCCTGCCCGATCTGCCGATCGTCGGGGTCGGCGGGGTGGCGTCGGGCCGCGACGCCGCCGAGCTGCTCGTGGCGGGCGCCTCCGCCGTGCAGGTCGGTACGGCCACCTTCGCCGACCCCCGCGCCAGCGCGAGGGTCCTCCACGAGCTGCAGACCTGGCTGGCCGGTCGTCCCGGCCGCCCCTCGATCACCGACATCGTGGGCTCGGCCCACCGAAGGGAGCCCGCATGACCGCCACCGAAACCGAGGTCACCGCCGAGGTGCGGGCCAGCCTGGCCATCGCCCTCGACCTGGATGACACCGTCGCCGCCCTCCGGATGGCCCGAGAGGTGCAGCCCTTCTTCGGCGTCGCCAAGGTCGGGCTGGAGCTGTTCACCGCAGCGGGCCCCGACATCGTCGGCGGGCTGCTCGACCTCGGCTACGAGGTGTTCTGCGACCTGAAGTTCCACGACATCCCCACCACGGTGGGCAAGGCCTCACGCGTCGTCGGCGGGCTCGGGGCGACCTACCTCAACTTCCACGCCCACGGCGGGGCCGCCATGCTCCGGGCCGGCGTGGACGGGTTCCTCGCCGGCGCCGCCGAGGCCGGCCTCCCGACCCCGGTGCCGCTCGCGGTCACCGTGCTCACGAGCGACGGCGACGCGCCGCCCCACATCCTCGGCAAGCGCGTCCAGGCCGCCCTCGAAGGCGGGTGCAAGGGCGTCGTCTGCGCGGCCTCGGACGTGCGAGAGGTGAAGCAGCTCGGGCCTCGCCTGGTGGCCGTCGTCCCCGGCATCCGTCCGGCCGGTGCCGCCACCCACGATCAGGCTCGGGCCGCCACCCCCCGGGCGGCGCTCGACGCCGGTGCCGATCTCCTGGTGATCGGTCGAGCGGTGACCCACGCCGATGACCCGAGCGCCGCCGCGGCCGCGCTGGTCGCCGACCTGGTCACCACGGTCTAGCCCGCCGGCTTGCGGGTCGAGGGCGACCAACTATGGTGCGCGACATGCCCCAGCCTCCCGTTCTCTCAGCCGAGCAGCGCGAGCAGGCGCTGGCCAAGGCTGCCGAAGCGCGCCGGGCCCGCGCCGAGCTCAAGGAGCGGCTCAAGATGGGGTCGTTGCGCCTCGCCGACCTGCTGGAGCAGGCCGACGGTGACGACCACGTCGGCAAGATGAAGGTGCTGGCGGTCATCGAGGCCCTGCCGGGTGTCGGCAAGGTGAAGGCCCGGCGCACCATGGAGGAGATCGGGATCGCCGACACCCGCCGGGTGCGCGGCCTCGGCGAGCAGCAGAAGAAGGCGCTGCTCGAAGCCTTCGGCTGAGCACCGCCATCGCCGCCCGATGATCATCGTGATCTCCGGCCCCGGCGGGGTCGGCAAGGGCACGCTCGTGCGCCAGCTCGTCGATGCCGACCCCCGCCTCTGGCTGAGCCGCTCCTGGACCACCCGTCGCCCCCGCCCGGGGGAGGCGCCCGACGCCTATCGCTTCGTGTCGCGGGCCGAGTTCGAGGCCCACATCGAGGCGGGTGGCTTCCTCGAATGGGCGCCCTTCCTCGACTACCTCCAGGGCACACCACTCCCGGACCCTCCTCCCGGGACCGACATCGTGCTCGAGATCGACGTGCAGGGCGCTCGACAGGTGGTGGAGCGGTTCCCGTCCGACACCTTGCTGCTCTTCGTCGACGCTCCGAGCCGTGCGGAGCAGCGGGCCCGCCTGGAGAAGCGGGGCGACGCTCCCGAGCGGGTGGAGCAGCGGCTGGCCATCGCCGACGCCGAGGCCGCTGCGGCGGCTGAGCTGGGCATGCGGATGGTGGTCAACGACGACCTGGATCGGGCCGTGGCCGAGGTCCGGGACCTCATCGCCGCCGCCCGGGATTGACCGATCACCCCCCTGGCGCTGGTAGCATCGCCCGGCCCTTCCGCGAGTGACAGGACGATCCCATGGCTTCCCGCCACGACTCCATGATGAACCCGGCGATCGAGGGCCTCCTCGAACGGGCCGGGTCCAAGTTCACCCTGGTCACCCTGGGCTCGAAGCGTGCCCGGCAGATCAACTCGTACTACAACCAGCTCTCCGAGGGCCTCGGCACCGTCGTGCCGCCCCAGGTGAGCTCCTCGGCCCGCAAGCCGCTGTCGATCGCCTTCGAGGAGATCTCCGCCGACAAGATCCTCGGCGTCTGGCCGGACCCCGAGGTGGAAGCCGAAGCGGGTACCGACGAGGACACCGAGCCGGCTTCGTAGCCCGGCTCGAGCCAGCACCATGCTCGAGGGCAAGCGGATCGTCCTCGGCGTATCCGGAGGGATCGCGGCCTACAAGGCCATCGAGGTCTGCCGCCGGCTCGTCGACGCCGGTGCCCACGTGATCCCCGTGCTCACCGAGGGCGCCCTCCACTTCGTGGGGCGCACCACCTTCGACGCCCTCGGGAGCGAGCGAGCGTGGACCTCCCTCTGGGACGATCAGCACCCGATCCCGCACACCCACCTCGGTCAGACCGCGGATCTCGTGCTCGTGGCCCCGGCCACCGCGCGCGTGCTCGGGCTCTACGCCGGGGGGATCAGCGAGGACCTCCTCACCAACACCCTGATCGCCACCCGGGCCCCGGTGCTCGTGTGCCCGGCCATGCACACCGAGATGTGGGAGCACCCCGCGGTGCAGGACAACCTCCGCGTGCTCCGCAACCGTGGCGTCCACGTG
The DNA here is from genome assembly GCA_030852625.1 of Actinomycetota bacterium. GTDB lineage: Bacteria > Actinomycetota > Acidimicrobiia > Acidimicrobiales > VFJN01 > VFJN01. Next base: position 2,204 of record JALYWQ010000039.1, on the reverse strand, counting down.
CTCGACCCCGAGTCGGGCCGGCTGGCCGGCGGCGACGTGGGAGCGGGACGCTTGGCCGACCCGGCGAGGATCGTGCAGGCCGCCGACGACCTGCTGCGCGACGAGACCACCGCCCGCCTCGATGGCGTGCGGGTGGTCGTCACCGCCGGGGGCACCCGGGAGCCCATCGACCCCGTGCGCTTCATCGGCAACCGCTCGTCGGGGAAGCAGGGCCACGCCATCGCCGAGGAAGCCGCCGCCCGTGGGGCCAAGGTCACCCTCGTCACCACCGTCGGCCTGCCGGTGCCGGCGGGCATCGACGTGGTGACCGTCACCACCGCGGCCGAGATGGAGCACGCCGTGCTCTCCCGGTCGGAGTCGGCCGATGTCGTGATCATGGCCGCCGCCGTCGCCGACTTCCGTCCCGCCCAGGTGGCCGAGTCGAAGATCAAGAAGAGCGGCGGACTGCCGCAGGTGGTGCTCGAACCGACCCCCGACATCCTCGCCGAGCTGGGCGCCAACCGGCGGCCCGGGCAGGTACTGGTGGGCTTCGCGGCCGAGACCGACGACCTCCGTGCCAATGCCGCCGACAAGCTCCGGCGCAAGGGCATCGATCTCATCGTGGCCAACGACGTCTCCGCACCGGGCGTCGGTTTCGAACACGACACGAACGCAGTGGTCCTCCTCGGGGCCGATGGCTCGGCCACCGAGGTCCCACTCGCAAGCAAGCGGGCGATAGCAAAGACCATTCTCGACGCAGTATCGACAACAAGGAGCCCTTCGTGAGTCGCCAGTGGACGTTCACCTCTGAATCCGTCACGGAAGGCCATCCCGACAAGATGGCCGACCAGATCTCGGACTCGATCCTCGATGCGATCCTCGCCGAGGACCCCACCGCTCGCGTCGCCTGCGAAACGATGGTCACCACCGGCCTGGCGGTCGTGGCCGGTGAGATCACCACCAACGCCTACGTCGAGATCCCGAAGATCGTGCGCGACACGATCAACGGCATCGGCTTCGACAACGGCAACATGGGCTTCGACGGCAACACCTGCGGCGTGATCACCACGATCGACCCGCAGTCGCCCGACATCGCCCAGGGTGTGGACACCGCGCTCGAGACCCGCACCGGCGTCTCCGGCGAGGACCTCCTCAACGCCCAGGGCGCCGGCGACCAGGGGATGATGTTCGGCTACGCGGTCAACGAGACCGAAGACCTCATGCCGCTCCCGATCTGGCTGGCCCACCGCCTGTCGGCCCGTCTCGCCGAGGTGCGGAAGTCGGGCGTGCTGCCGTACCTCCGCCCCGACGGCAAGACCCAGGTCACCATCGACTACGAGGGCAACACGCCGAAGAAGCTCACCACGGTGCTCATCTCGACCCAGCACCAGCCGGGCATCGACACCGACACCCTGATCAAGCCCGACCTCATCGAGCACGTGATCAACCCGCTCCTCCCCGACAACATCGACACGTCGGACGTGAAGGTGCTCGTGAACCCCACCGGCACGTTCGTGCTCGGTGGCCCCCACGCCGACTGCGGCCTCACCGGTCGCAAGATCATCGTCGACACCTACGGCGGCGCCGCCCGTCACGGCGGCGGTGCCTTCTCCGGCAAGGACCCGTCCAAGGTCGACCGCTCGGCGGCCTACGCGGCCCGCTGGGTGGCCAAGAACGTGGTGGCCGCCGGTGCCGCCGATCGCTGTGAGGTCCAGGTGGCCTACGCCATCGGTGTGGCCCAGCCGGTGTCGATCCTCGTCGAGACCTTCGGCAGCGAGAAGGTCGACCCCGACAAGATCGGCGCCGCTGTGCGCGAGGTGTTCGACCTCCGCCCGGCCGCCATCATCCGCGATCTCGAGCTGCGCCGGCCGATCTACGCCAAGACCGCGGCCTACGGCCACTTCGGCCGGAACGATCCCGACTTCACGTGGGAGCACGCCACGCGCGCCGGCGACCTGAAGTCCGCCCTGGGTCTCTAGCACCCGCGGTGACACGAGGGCCGCTCGTCGTCCGGGTCCTCCCGGACGTGCCGGCCATCGACAAGACGTTCGACTACCTGGTCCCGGATCCCATCCGGGACCAGGTGCGCGTCGGGGACGTCGTGCGGATCGACCTCCACGGTCGCCGTGTCGGCGGCTGGGTGGTGGAGGTGGGCGCCACGCCGCCGCCCGGGGTGGAGCTCCGTCCGTTGGCCAAGCGCAGCGGCCGCGGCCCCACGGCCGACC
>JALYWQ010000309.1 GCA_030852625.1 Actinomycetota bacterium | reverse complement strand
CTCCTGGAGCACGCCCATCTCGTCGGCGAGGGTGGGCTGGTAGCCCACCGCGGAGGGCATGCGGCCGAGGAGCGTGGACACCTCGGAGCCGGCCTGCACGAAGCGGAACACGTTGTCGACGAAGAGGAGCACGTCCTGGTTCTTCACGTCGCGGAAGTACTCGGCGATCGTGAGGGCCGACAGGGCGACACGGAGGCGCACGCCCGGCGGCTCGTCCATCTGGCCGAACACGAGGGCGGCCTTGTCGAGCACCGTGGTGTTCTCGTCGATGACGGTCTCACCCATCTCGATGAAGAGGTCGGTGCCCTCACGGGTGCGCTCGCCCACGCCGGCGAACACGGACACGCCGCCGAACTGGCTGGCGACACGGTTGATCATCTCGGTGATGAGCACGGTCTTGCCCACGCCGGCACCACCGAACAGGCCGATCTTGCCGCCCTGCAGGTACGGGGTCAGCAGGTCGATGACCTTGATGCCCGTCGGGAACACGATCTTCTGCGGCTCGAGCGTGTCGAAGTCCGGGGCGGGGCGGTGGATCTCCCAGTACGCCTCGATCTTGCTCTGGTCGAGCTCCGGCACGTCGAGGGGCTGACCGATGACGTTGACGACGTGGCCGAGCACCGCGTCGCCCACGGGCATCGACAGGCCGGCACCGGTGTTGCGCACGGTGGTGCCGCGCACGAGACCGTCGGTCGGGCGGAGGCAGATGGCCCGGACCCGGCTGTCGCCGATCTGCTGGGCGACCTCGGCGCGGACCTCTTGGGCCTTGCCGTCGATCGTGATGTCGAAGGAGATCGCGGTGTTGATGCGCGGGACGGCGTCGGGCGGGAACTCGACGTCGATGACCGGGCCGGCGATGGCGACGACTCGGCCGTCCTTCAGGACGGGGGTGTTCTCAGTGACGGTCATCTTGGATCTCCCGGATCAGTGCGTGTGATCGGCGTGGGGGCGGGAACCGTGGCTGTGCAGCACGTCTCCCACCGAGAGGGCGTTGTCGGCGAGCAGGTCGCCTTCGCCGGACTGGCCGGCGCGGAGGGCTTCGGAACCGCTGACGATCTCCATGATCTCCGTGGTGATGGAGTCCTGGCGGGCCCGGTTCATGACACGGCTGAGCTTCGTGATGAGCTCCTCCGCGTTGTCGGTGGCGGACTTCATGGCTCGCTGCTGGGCGGCGAAGAACGAGGCCGAACCCTCGAGGAGGGCGGCGTAGAGGCGGGCCTCGGCGTAGCGGGGCAGGAGCCGGTCGAGGATCTCGCCGGGACCGGGCTCGAACTCGTAGTCGGCCGACGGTCCGGTGGACTCGGCGGCGTCGTCGAGCTCGAGCGGCACGAACCGGCGCTGGATGACCTTCTGCGTGCCCGACGAGATGAACTGCGTGGTGACGATCTCGACCTGGTCGTACTCGCCGGCTTCGAAGCGCCCGACCACGGCCTCGGCCACCCGCCGGGCGTCCTCGTAGGTGGGCTCGTCGGAGAAGCCGGTGAAGGCGTCGTCGATCTCGTAGTTGCGGAAGCGGAAGTAGGCCGTGGGCTTCTTTCCGACGGTCACGAGGCGGGTCTGCTTGCCCTCGGCCTTCAGCCGGGCCATGGCCCGCTCCGCGTCGCGGATGACGTTGGTGTTGTAGCCACCGGCCAGACCGCGGTCGCCGGCGATGACGACGAAGGCCACCGTGTCGACCGACTCGGGCTTCTGGAGGAGCGGCGACGAGCCACCGGCACCGGCGGCCGCCAGGTTGCGGATCACCTCGGTGATCTGCTCGCTGTAGGGACGAGCGGCGTTGACGCGCTGCTGCGCCTTCATGATGCGGCTGGCGGCGATGAGCTCCATCGCCTTCGTGATCTTCTTCGTCGACTGCACCGACTTGATGCGTCGACGCAGGATCCGCTCGGTACCGCCAGCCATCGGATCAGCTCGCCTCGGTGGGCTGGAACTGGTCGGTGAAGGCCTGGATGCCGGCCACGAAGGCGTCCATGTCGGGGATGTTCCCGGTGGTCTTGATGGCGTCGAGGATGTCGCCGTGGCGACCGCGGAACCACTCGAGGAGCCCCTCCTCGAAGCGGCGCACGTCCTCGACGGGGATGCCGTCGAGGAAGCCGTTGGTGCCGGCGTAGAGCGAGACGACCTGCTCCTGCACGGGCATCGGGCTGTTGAGGTTCTGCTTCATCAGCTCGACGAGGCGGTAGCCACGATCGAGGGCCGACTGGGAGACCTTGTCGAGCTCGGAGCCCAGCGAGGCGAACGCCTCGAGCTCACGGAACTGGGACAGGTCGCCCTTGAGCGTGCCCACGGCCGTCTTCATGGCCTTGATCTGCGCCGCGCCACCCACGCGGGACACCGACTGGCCGGTGTCGAAGGCGGGCCGCACACCGGACTTGAACAGATCGTCCTGGAGGAAGACCTGGCCGTCGGTGATCGAGATCACGTTGGTGGGGATGTAGGCCGAGATGTCGCCGGCCTTCGTCTCGATGATCGGGAGGGCGGTGAGCGACCCGGCACCGTTGGCGTCGGAGAGCTTGGCGGCCCGCTCGAGGAGCCGGCTGTGCAGGTAGAACACGTCGCCCGGGTAGGCCTCGCGGCCCGGCGGACGGCGGAGCAGCAGCGACACCTGGCGGTAGGCCTCGGCCTGCTTCGACAGGTCGTCGTAGACGATGAGCCCGTGCTCGCCGTTCTCCATCCAGTGCTGGCCCATGGCGCAGCCGGCGTAGGGGGCGAGGTACTTGAAGGGGGCAGGATCGGACGCACCGGCGACCACCACGACCGTGTACTCGAGCGCACCGTAGGCCTCGAGCGTGGCGACCGTGTTGGCCACCGTCGACTCCTTCAACCCGATGGCCACGTAGACGCACTTCACGCCCAGGCCCTTCTGGTTGATGATCGTGTCGATGGCGATGGTGGTCTTGCCGGTCTTGCGGTCGCCGATGATCAGCTCACGCTGTCCACGGCCGATCGGCGTCATGGCGTCGATGGCCTTGATGCCCGTCTGAAGGGGCTCGTGCACCGGCTTGCGGCCGATGATGCCCGGCGCCTGGATCTCCATCCGGCGGGACTGGACGTTGACGAGGGGACCCTTGCCGTCGACCGGGTTGCCGAGGGCGTCGACGACGCGGCCGAGGAGGCCGTCGCCGGAGGGCACCGACAGGATCTGACCGGTGGCCTTCACGGTGCTGCCCTCACGGACGGCACCACCGTCGCCGAGGACCACGGCACCGATGGAGTCCTCGTCGAGGTTCAGGGCCAGGCCCCGGATGCCACCTTCGAACTCGAGCAGCTCGTTCACGCCCACGCCCGGGAGACCCGAGACGGTGGCGATGCCGTCGCCCACCTCGATGACCCGGCCCACCTGGGAGGACTCGAGCCCGGGGTCGAAGCCCTCGAGGTTCTTCTTGAGCGCTGCCGCGATGTCCGCGGTGTTGATGGTCAGCTCTGCCATCTGTGGTCTCTTCCTTGTCGTCTTAGAACGCGGTCTTGAGCTGGTCGAGGCGGGTCTTCACCGAACCGTCGATGACGGTGTCGCCGATCTGGGCGACGAGGCCGCCCAGCACCGACTCGTCGATGATCACCTTGAGCTCGATCACCTTGCCGGTGGCCTTGTTGAGGGCCTCCGTCAGCCGAGCCTTCTGCTCGTCGGTGAGGGGCACGGCGGAACGGACCTCGGCCAGCTCCTTGTTGGACTCCGTGGCGCTGAGCTTCACGAGCTCGTCGATGATCGCGGTGAGGTCACGGGAGCGACCGGCGCCCACCACCATCGACACCAGGGCGACGGTGACCGGGTTGGCCCGGCCGCCGAGGAGGTCCTCCACGATCTGCTGGCGCCGGCTCACGGGGAGGGCGGCGTCGCTCAGCGTGGTGCGCAGCTCGTCGTTCGAGTCGAGGGTGCGGGCGAAGCGGAAGAGCTCGTCTTCCACCTCGGCCAGGTTGCCCTCGGACTGGGCGACGCCGAGCAACGCCGACGCATACGCCAACGAGCGATCGTCACTCATCAGCGCGCGCCCACCTGGTTGATGTAGTCCTCGATGAGCTGGGTCTGCGTGGCCTGGTCGAGGTTGCGCTTCACGACCACCTCGGCAGCACCGATGGCCAGCTGGGCGACTTCGCCCCGCAGGTCGGCGATGGCCTGGGTCTTGGCGGCATCGATGTCGGCGGCAGCCCGGCTCCGGAGCTCGGCGAGCTCCGTCTGGAGGCGGGCTTCCTGGTCACGGCGCAGGGCGTCGGCGGACTGGCGAGCTTCCTCGATGATCCGGCCCGACTCGGCCTGGGCGTTGCTCAGCTTCGACCGGTAGTCGGCGAGGAGGGCATCGGCCTCGGTGCGCTGCGACTCGGCCGAGGCCAGGTCGCTGCGGATCCGCTCGGTGCGGTCGTTCATCGACTTCTTCATGGCCGGGTAGCCGAACTTCCAGAGGAAGATGAAGACCACGGCGAAGCCGAACGTGCCCCAGAGGATCTCGTTGGTCTCGGGCAGGAGCGGGTTGGGCGCTTCCTGGCAGTCCTCGACCGACTTGCCCTCGGCGAGCAGCGCGACGCAGTGGGCGTCGAACTCGGTGCCGCCGTTCTCCTCCACCATCTCCTCGACGGTGTGGACGGGGTCGTGGGACTCAGCTTCGGTGCCTTCGCTGGAGTGGTCCTCCTCCTGCGCCGCGGCGTGCGGGGCGAACCCGACGACGGCGAGGAGCGCCAGGACCGCCGCAGCGAGCAGCAGTCGCAGGCGTTCCATCACTGACCGAGGAAGAAGACGACGAAGCCGATGAGGGCGAGGGCCTCGACGAAGGCGATGCCGAGGAACATGGTGGTGCGCACCATGCCGGCGGCCTCCGGCTGACGGGCCATGGCCTGGACGGACTGGCCGACCAGGTACCCGATGCCGATGCCGGGGCCGATGGCGCCCAGACCGTAGGTGAGGGCGGCGATGCCCTTGTCGGTGATGCCGGCAGCTGCGGCTTCCTGGGCCAACACGGAGAGGCTCATTGTTGTCGGTGCCTTTCTTGGGTGACTTGCTGGATGGAGATCGGTGGACGGGGACGGACTAGTGGTCGTGGCTGACGGCCTGGCCGATGTACACCCCGGCGAGCAGGGTGAACACGTAGGCCTGGAGGAAGCTCACGAGGATCTCGAAGGCGGTGAAGGCCACCACGGCCAGGGCCGGGAGGGGCAGGATCACCAGGGTGGGCTTCAGCGCCCACAGCGAGCTCGAGAGCACCGCGAAGGTGACGAGCAGGATGTGGCCGGCGAGCAGGTTGGCGAAGAGACGCACGGTGTGCGTGAAGGGCGTGACGAGGAACTTGATGATGAACTCGATCGGCGTCACGAGCAGGTAGAGCGCCTTCGGCAGCCCGGGGGGCGAGGTGGCGTGCTTGAAGTAGCCGAGCCCGTGCTCCTTGAAGCCGGCGCCGTGGTACACGACGTAGGCGATGAGCGCGAGGGCCATCGGCAGCGCGATGCGAGCGGTGGCCGGCATCTGGAAGATCGGGATGATCTCGAAGATGTTGCAGAAGAAGATGAAGAAGAAGAACGACAGGAGCAGGGGCGTGTACTTGAGCCCCTTCTCGCCGATCGTCTGCATGACGATCTGCTCCTCGACGAACTCCACCGCCACCTCGGCCACGTTCTGGGCGCCGGTGGGGACGAGCTGCTTCTTGTTGCCGAGGATGAAGATCAGCATCGTGGCCACCATGGCGATGGCGTAGATGAGGACGACCTTGTTGACGCCCCAGGTGTCGTCGCCGAAGAACTCGGGCCAGTTGACGATGTGGGACAGGGGCGGGAAGTCGGCGCCGAAGATCACCGGGGGCTCTTCTCCTTGGACGTGGGGTGGAGGCCGGGGTGGGCCAGGCTGATCGACACGTAGCGGAGCTCCCAGAAGAGGAGCCCCAGGTGGGCCACCACGAGGGTGATGGCGAGGGCGACCGGCTCGACCCAGCCGGCGTCCTTCACGAGGAGGACGGCGGCCGACACGAGGCCGAGGCGCACGAGGAAGCCGAAGAGGGCGGCGCCCATGAGCATCCCGTAGGAGATGCGGGCGGCGGTGGCGAGCATCCACGCGGCGAGGAGCAGGTTGGCCAGCACGATCACCATGGCGTAGGCCGCCGAGGCGGCGCCGGCGAAGCCCCAGCCGGCGGCGCAGGCCAGGATGGCGACCGGAGCGAGCCACACGCCGTGCTTGGCGATGTCGCGCGCCACGACGGGCTCCGGAGCCGGACCGAGGTCACGGGCGGTGAGGGTGGCGCTCACGGGGACGGCTCCTCGGTGGGAGCGGTGCGGTTGTCGGCGCCGCGCATCCAGGGCTTGTCGGCCTGGACGGCGATCATCTCCTTGTCGTAGCCGAGCCACAGCTTGGCGAAGACGCCGGCCACGCCGAAGATCCCGAAGGCCACGGCGAGGATCGGGCCGGTGCCGAGCCAGCGGTCGAGCAGCCAGCCGATCGCACCGAAGACGAGGGGGGTCACGACGATCTCGATGCCACGGGCCAACCCGTCGCTGTAGCCCCGGTTGAGCTGCTGCTTTGCTCCGAGATCGAACACGGTGGACTTGGACCCCTGGTGCCCAGCTCCGGCCCCGTTGCCGGACGCTTGTGAAACCATTCGCAATGTAGAAGACCTACCGCCGACGAGGCAAATTCAACCCGTTGGCACCCCTGCGACCGGACGTTAGCAACATCGCGATCAGATGTTCGAGGGGAAGAAAAGCGCTCAGGCGTCTTCTCGCTCGGGCTCGCTCCGGAGGCCGGCACCGAACATCGTGAACAGCACCAGGCCGGCCGCCACCACGAGGAACGGGATGTAGACGTCGGCGCCCCGCTGGCCGTAGGTGGGGTACAGCACGATGGCCGACAGCAGGGCGGTCCAGGTCCAGAGGATGAGGACGCTGCGTCGCTGCCCGTGCCCGAGCCGGAGCAGGCGGTGGTGCAGGTGGTCCTTGTCGGCCACCGTCACACCCGCCCCCCGTCGGGCCCGCCGGAGGATCGAGAAGGCGGTGTCGAAGATCGGCACCCCGAGGATCACGACCGGGATGAACAGCGGAGCGAAGAAGAAGAACGTCTGACCCGAGAACTGGGCGTCGGTGTTGCCCCCCACCGCGATCGTGGCCGTGGCCATGAGGATCCCGAGCAGCAGCGCGCCGGCGTCGCCCATGAAGATCTTGGCGGGGTGGAAGTTGTGGGGCAGGAAGCCGAGGCAGGCACCGAGCACGGCGGCGGCGACCACCGGCCCGCTGTTGTCCGGGGCGATGGCGCCGATGTGGCTGAGCCGTTCGCAGTAGAGGAGCAGCGCGAGGGCGGCGATGGCCACGATGCCCGCGGCCAGCCCGTCGAGCCCGTCGATGTAGTTGATGGCCGTGGTCATGCCCACCACCCACAGCACGGTGAGCAGCGCCGACATGTCGGGCGACAGCGACAGCAGGCCCCCGAACGGCACCCGGAAGAACAGGATGCTCACCCCGGCGATCGACAGCACGCTCCCGGCCAGCACGGTGCCGGCCAGCTTGGCGGGCGGCGACACGTCGCGCAGGTCGTCGAGCTGCCCGACGCCGAACATCACGATGGCCCCCAGGGCGATCCCGAGGGGGACGGTGCCGGCGTCGAACACCGGGTTGAAGCGGTCGAGCTGCCAGGCGATGACCAGCGCGCCGAGGAACCCCAGGAGGATGGCGGCGCCGCCCAGGAGTGCCGTGGGCTCGGTGTGGACCCGGCGGGCATCGGGGCGCTGGACGGCGCCGATCCGGAACGACAGCCGACGGCAGAACGGCGTGGCGGTGACCGTCAGCAGGAACGCCACGCCGACGACGGGCGCGAACTGCTGGAGGTACGCACGCACGGTTGCGACCGGCTCAGTACGGGGTGAACTTGGAGCAGAGGGCGACGACCTCGTCGCGCACCGCCGCGAGCTCGGCGTCGTCCTCCCGGCCCACGAGCACCCGGTGGATCAGCGCCGCCACCGTGGCCATGTCGTCCTCCTTCATCCCCTGCGTGGTGATCGCGGGCGTGCCGATGCGCAGGCCGGAGGTGATGTACGGCGGACGGGGGTCGTCGGGCACGGTGTTCTCGTTGAGGCTGATGCCGGCCCGGTCGAGGGCCAGCCGGGCCTTCTTGCCCGACAGGTCGGGGTCGAACGACCGCAGGTCGACGAGCATCAGGTGGTTGTCGGTGCCGCCCGACACCAGCCGCAGGCCGTGCGATGCCAGCGCCTCCGCCAGCGCGGCGGCGTTGCGGACGACCTGGGCGGCGTAGTCCGTGAACTCCGGCGTGGCGGCCTCGGCGAAGGCCACCGCCTTGGCGGCGACGACGTGGTCGAGCGGCCCGCCCTGGAGGCCGGGGAACACTGACTTGTCGATCACCTCGGCCAGCTCCTCGGTGCAGAGGATGGCGCCACCCCGAGGACCCCGGAGGGTCTTGTGGGTGGTGAGGGTCATGATGTCGGCCCCGTGCTCCATGGGGTTCGGGTGCTGCCCGCCGGCGATGAGCCCGGCGATGTGGGCGGCGTCGAACATGAACAGGGCGCCGACCTCGTCGGCGATCTCCCGGAAGGGCGCGGGGTCGATGATGCGGGGGTAGGCGGTGGCCCCGGTGACGATGATCTTCGGGCGGTGCTCCCGGGCCACGTCGCGCACCTGGTCGAGGTCGATGCGCTCGTCGCTCGGCGTCACGCCGTAGGACACGAAGTTGTAGAGCTTGCCGCTGGCGTTCACCGGCGAGCCGTGGGTGAGGTGGCCGCCCTGGTCGAGGCGCAGGCCGAGCACGGTGTCGCCCGGCTGGATGAGGGCCAGGTACACGGCCATGTTGGCGTTGGCCCCTGCGTGGGGCTGCACGTTGGCGTGGGGGGCGCCGAAGAGGGCCTTCAGGCGATCGCGGGCGATGTTCTCGACCTCGTCGATCACCTCGTTGCCGCCGTAGTACCGCTTGGACGGGTAGCCCTCGCTGTACTTGTTGGTGAGCACCGAGCCGGTGGCCCGCAGCACCGCCGGCGAGGTGAAGTTCTCGCTGGCGATCAGCTGCAGTGTGGTGTTCTGCCGCTCGACCTCACGATCGATGAGGCCGAAGATCTCGTCGTCGTCGTTCTGGGGCCAGGGCATGGTCGGTTACCGCTCTTCCTGTTCGATGTCGGCGATCTGGGCCACCCTTCGCTCGTGGCGGCCACCCTCGAACGGGGTGGTGAGCCACAGCTCCAGGATCTCGCTGGCCAGGCCGAAGGCGACGATGCGCCCACCCATGGCCAGCACGTTGGCGTCGTTGTGCTCGCGGCTGAGGCGAGCGGTGAAGAGGTCGTTGCAGAGGGCGGCGCGCACGCCGTGGACCTTGTTGGCCGCGATCTGCTCGCCCTGCCCCGACCCGCCGAGCACGATGCCCCGATCGGCGTCGCCCTGCACGACGGCTCGGCCCACCGCAGCGCAGATCGGCGGGTAGTCGACCGACTCCGTGCCGTGGGTGCCGAGGTCGATGGCCTCGTGGCCCAGGCGGCCGAGCTCGCTCACGAGGTGGGCCTTCAGTTCCACGCCGGCGTGATCGGCGCCGATGGCCACCCTCACGCGGAGCGCTCCGCGGCGTGGCCCGGCCAGAGCAGGGCGACGAGCCGCCCGAGCAGGTCGTCGAGCTCGTCGGCGGTGCGCTCGTACTCGTGCAGCGAGCGGCCCACCGGGTCCTCGACGTCGTAGGCGTCGTCGTGCCCGACGCCGAGCAGCGTGTCGCGCCGGCGTCCCACGCCCATGCGCTGGAGGAAGGCCTCGAAGCTCTCGTTGGGTCGCCGTCCGCCGGACGTCTCGGCGGCCCGCACGAGCTCCTTGAGCGTGAAGGTGCGGGCCAGGACGGCGGGGTCGGCGACGGCCACCTCCCGCACGTGCTCCCGGGTCATCCCGAGCACGAGGTCGGCCCGACCGATGATCGAGGCGTCGACCCGGCGGCTCTCGTGGGCGGTGAGGTCGAGGCCCCGCTCCCCCATCACCGTGACGGCGTGGTCGGTGGCGGGAGCGCCGCTCGGGTAGAGGCCAGCCGACGACACGGTGGCGTCGACCCCGGCGAGGCGGAGGTGGTGCCCGAGGAGCACTTGGGCCATCGGGGACCGGCACTGGTTGGCGGTGCAGAGCAGGAGGACGTCGATGCGGCGATTGTAGGTGGCCCACCCTCGCGCCTTACGCTTGACCAAGCGGTCAAGTTCTCGTGGGACAGTCGTTGGAGGCGTGTTCGTGGTCGATCCCCGCACTCCGGTGCTCATCGGTGCCGGTCAGTTCAGCAACCGGGTGGACCAGGGGGCCGAGGCCGTCGAGCCGGCCGAACTGATCGCCGAGGCCCTACGGCGGGCCGCCGAGGACACCGGCGTCGGCATGGCGGCGGTCACCGGGGCCGACACCGTCCACGCCGTGCGCCTCATCTCCTGGCGCTACCGCGACGTGGCCCGCCTCGTCGCCGAGAAGCTGGGCGCCTCCCCCCGGGACACCAGCGCGTCGACGATGAGCGGCAACAGCCCGCAGACGCTCGTGAACCAGAGCTGCCTGGCCATCCAGGCCGGGGAGGCCGACCTCGTGCTCGTCGGCGGGGCCGAGGCGTGGCGGACCGCCACCGCCTTCCGGGGCCGTGGCGAGCAGCCCGACTGGACGGTGCAGGGCGACGACGTGCCCGAGGCCCGGGCGTCGATGCGCGACTACCCGATGTCGGCACCGGCCGAGCAGGCCCGCGGGATCGTCATGCCGGTGCAGATGTACCCGCTCTTCGAGCAGGCCTTCCGCCTTCGCGTCGGCCGCAGCATCGCCGAGCACACCGTCGCCGTGTCGGAGCTGTGGTCGCGCTTCAGCGAGGTGGCCGCCACCAACCCCCACGCGTGGATCCAGCAGGCCTACACGCCCGAGGAGATCCGCACCCCGTCGCCGGACAACCGGATGATCGGTCTGCCGTACACGAAGCGCATGAACTCGAACAACGCCGTCGAGCAGGGCGCGGCGTTCATCCTCTGCTCGGCGGAGCGGGCCGAGGCCCTCGGCGTGCCCCGTGACCGATGGGTCTTCCCCCACTGCGGCACCGACGCCCACGATCACATCTTCGTGTCCGAGCGCGACGAGCTGGGCGCCTCCCCCGCCATGCGCCTGGCCGGTCGGGCTGCGCTCGAGCTGGCCGGAGTGGGCGTCGACGAGCTCGGCCCCATCGACCTCTACTCGTGCTTCCCGTCGGCGGTGGAGATCGCGGCCCACGAGATCGGCATCGACATCACCCGGCCCCTCACCGTCACCGGCGGCCTGTCGTTCGCCGGCGGGCCGTGGAACAACTACGTGAGCCACTCGATCGCCACGATGTCGGCCCGGCTCCGGGAGGATCCCGGTGCCATCGGCCTGGTGTCGGGCAACGGCGGCTACATCACCAAGCACGCCTTCGGGATCTACAGCACCGAGCCGCCGGCCGACGGCTTCCGGCACCGCGACCTGCAGGCCGAGGTCGACGCCCTGCCGTCCCGCACCGCGTGCGAGGACCCCGACGGCCCGGCCTCGGTGGAGTCGTGGACCGTCATGCACGATCGCGACGGCAACCCCGAGACCGGCCTCCTCGCGGCGCTGCTGCCCGACGGCCGCCGGGCCTGGGGCAGCACCCAGGAGCCCACCGTCGTGCAGGCCATGGCCACCGAAGAGCTGGCCGGCCGCAAGGCCACCCTCCGCCCCGACGGCACCTTCGACCTCGCCTGAGCGAACGAACAACGTCTGTGTTGGCTCAGGTCCGGCATCCGGATCCCAGCCAACACAGACGTTGGTCGTCAGAGGAGGGGTTGTTCGCCGGGGTGGATGATCTCGGTGACGGGTAGTGGGCCCTCGCGGAGGACCCGCCACTCGTCGCCGGTGGCGTCGATCACCGTGGACGGGGTGCCTTCAAGCGGGCCGCCGTCGATCACCACGCTCACGCTGGCGCCCAGTGCGAGGCCGACCTCTTCGGCGGTGACCGCGGTGGGCTGGCCGTGGCGGTTGGCGCTCGACACCGCGATCGGGCCCACCCGTTCCGTGACTGCCCGCACGAGCGGGTGGTCGGGAACCCGTACGCCGACCGTGTGCTCGGGCTGTCCCAGGTGCAGCTCGACGTCGGCCCGTCGCGGCAGCACGAGGGTGAGGGGGCCGGGCCACCATCGGGCCGCCACCCGTTCGACCCGCTCGTGGCAGCTGGGGTCGACGAGCGAGAGGGCCTGCAGCACCGAAGCGCACAGCACCGCCATCGGCGCGTCCTGGCCCCGCCCCTTGGCCGCGAAGACCGCCTCCATGGCCGTGCGATCACCCGGAAGGGCACCGATGCCGTAGACGGTGTCGGTGGGGAGCACCACCACCTGCCCGGCGAGGAGGGCTTCGACGAGACGATCGACGTCGTCGACCTCGGCGGCCACGTCGGGCAGCGGCAGGTCGTCGAGTTCGTCCGGGTCGTCGAGGTCGGCGTCGAGGTCCACGGCCAGAGTCAACTACGCGCGACGAGGGCGCGATCGCGTCCGGTGAGGTCGGGCCGCACCTCCACCTCGGCGAACCCTGCCGCTCGAGCCAGGTCGGCCACCGCCTCGCCGTGGTCGTCGCCGATCTCGACCACCAACGTGCCGCCCGGCCGGAGCCATGCCGGTGCCTCGGCCACGATGGGTCGGACGTGCTCGAGCCCGTCGGGGCCGCCGAAGAGCGCCAGGTGGGGTTCCCAGTCGCGCACCTGGCGGGCGATCAGGGCGTCCTGTGGCACGTAGGGCGGGTTGGCCACCACCACGTCGAACGAACCCTGGAGCTCGGGGGGCAGCGCCGCGAACCAATCGCCTTGGGCCAGCCGCACCACGCTGGCCCGCCGTCCGAGGCCGGCGAGGTTGGCCCGGGCGACGGCCAGGGCGTCGGCCGACGCGTCGGTGGCCCACACCTCGACGTCGGGCCACCGTTCGGCGGCGATCGACAGGGCGATGGCACCGGTGCCGGTGCCGAGGTCGACGACCCGCCCGCCCGGGGGCAGGGCGTCGATGGCGAAGCCGGCGACCACTTCGGTCTCGGGTCGGGGGATCAGGGCCCGTGGATCGACGAAGAGGTCGAGACCCCGGAAGCCCCACTGACCGAGCACGTACTGCAACGGCTCCCCTGCGAAACGACGTTCGACGAGGACCTCGAACGACGCCGCGTGGCGTTCGTCGGCGACGGTGTCGAGCGCCGCGGCCTGCTCGGCGGCGCTGAGGCCGCTGGCCTGCTCGATGATCCAGCGCACCTCCTGGTCGTCACCGAGGCGACCCCGGGCGTCGTCGCGCAGCTCGCGCCAGGTGCGGCTCATCCCGCGTCGCTGAGACGCCGGGTCTGCTCGTCGGCGACGAGCCCGTCGATCACGTCGTCGAGCTCACCCGCCAGCACCTTGTCGAGCTTGTAGAGCGTGAGCCCGATGCGGTGGTCGGTGACCCGGTTCTCCTTGAAGTTGTAAGTGCGGATCTTCTCCGACCGTCCGCCGCCGCCGACCTGGCCCTTCCGCGCGTCGCTCAGCTCCGCCGCCTGTCGGTCCTGCTCGAGCTTCAGCAGCCGGCTCCGCAGCACCTGCATGGCCTTGGCCCGGTTCTGGATCTGGCTCTTCTCGTCCTGCATGGCCACCACGACGCCGGTGGGCTTGTGGGTGATGCGCACCGCGGAGTCGGTGGTGTTCACGCTCTGCCCCCCCGGCCCCGACGAGCGGTAGACGTCGATCTGCAGGTCGTTGGGGTCGATGTCGACCTCGACCTCCTCGGCCTCGGGGAGCACGGTGACGGTGGCCGACGACGTGTGGATGCGGCCCTGGCTCTCGGTGACCGGCACCCGTTGCACCCGGTGCGGGCCGCCCTCCTGGTGCATGCGGGGCCACACCCCCTCGCCGCGCAGCAGGAAGGTGATGTCGTTGAAGCCGCCCATGTCCGACGGGTCGGAGCCGAGCACCTCGAGCTTCCAACCCATCCGGCCGGCGTAGCCCTGGTACATCTCGAACAGGTCCCGGGCGAAGAGGTTGGCCTCCTCGCCGCCCTCTGCCCCCCGGATCTCGACGATGACGTTCTTGCCCTCGTTGGGGTCCTTCGGCAGGAGCAGCAGACGGAGCTCGGTCTCGAGCCGCTCGATGTCGGCCTCGGCCTCCGACGCCTCCACCCGCATGACCTCACGGTCGTCGCCGTCGAGGTCGGTGAGCATCTCCTTGGCCGTCTCGAGGTCCTCCGTGCGCTGCCGCAGCTCACGCGACCGGGACACGAGCGCTTCGAGCTCGCGGTAGCGCCTGGTGACGTCCTGGTAGCGGCTCTGATCGGCGATCAGCTCGGGATCGGCCATGCGCGCTTCGACCTCGTCGAACTCACGCTCCAGGTCGCCCAGTCGTTCCAGCACGTCGATGAACCTACAGAGCGGCTGAGCCGCTACCGACGCCAGTCGTCGTCGGTCGTCAGGAGCTCGGCCGGTCCGACGAGGCGTTCGGCCAGGGCGCGGGTGACGGGGTGGGCATCCCGCTCCGGGACCACGAGCAGCAACGGGGCGTCGGGGCTGTGGGTGAGCCGGGCGTCGGCGGCGGCCGGTACGAGGTCGAGGTCGATCCCGACCGAGCAGGCCACCACGACCTCGGTGCCATCGGCCCGGGCACCCACCGCGTAGGCCACCGAACGGTCGCGGAGGTTGGGTCGGGGCACCGCGCCCTCCACGGAGCGCAACGACTCGAGCCCGACGCGCTCGGGGTTCTCCACCAGGCGGGCACGGAGCCACCGCTCCGGGGCCAGCTGGTTGAGCGGATGGCGTTCGGCCTCGGCCCGCCGCTGTGGACGCACGATCTCCTGCACCCGGGCCAGCTGATCGGCCGGCGACAGGGCGGCGTGGACGAGGAGGGTCATCTCCCGGTCGGCGTGGCCGACGCCCACCTCGAGCACCGGGTCGTCGATCGGCGTGCCGGCGGTGGTGGTGCCATGGACGATGCGGGCCACCTCGAGACCGAGGACCTCGCCCCGGACGATGCCGTCCTCCACGACGA
>JALYWQ010000032.1 GCA_030852625.1 Actinomycetota bacterium | reverse complement strand
GCATTCGCTAGCCGCCGACACCTCGCCGGACCGCTACGCCTGCAGGGGGTGTTGCCACGTGCGGCGCCTTCGGCGCGCCAGAGATCGGAGTTCAGGGGCGGCGGCGGTTCGGGCGGTCGTCGGCGAGTCCTTCTACGTCGATCGTGAGGTCGCGGGGGCTCAGCAGCCAGGCGATGGCGGCGACGGCCACGAGACCGAGGATGACCACGAGGGCCAGGCTGGGCACGGAGATCGCAAACACTGCAGGTCCGACGATGCCGGGCGCCCGATGGTTCCCGAATTGCCGGATTTGGCAGCCGTCAGGCCAGGAGGCGGAGGCCGCTGGGCGCGATGCTCTGGTCGGCGACGGGGAGGTCGACGACGAACTCGGTGCGGTGGGCCGGGAAGACGTGCTCGCTGAGCAGCACCGCGCGCCCGTCCTCCGTCGAGGTGATCCGCTCGCAGCGCAGCACCGGTGACCCCACCGGCACCCCCAGGATGGCGGCGTCCTCGGGCGAAGCCGACGCCGCCCCGATGGTCTGCACCGCACCGCCCAGCGGCAGGTCGAGGAGCTCGTAGAACGGGCTCCGCTCGGCGTCGTCCCGTGAGATCGAGCGCCCCAGCTCGGGCGGGCACCACACGGTGACCCGGGCGAAGGGCTCGCCGTCGGCCAGGTTGCAGCGCCGCACCTCGAGCACCTCGTCGACACCCAGGACGGCGATGGCACGGAGGGGCGCCGGCACGAACCCGAACGACAGGATCCGCCGTTCGCTCACCCGCCCCGACGAGGCGAGTTGGGCCTCGATCGTGCCGAGCCGGGCGAGCGACTGACGCAGCGGGTCGACGGCCACGAACCACCCGAACCCCTGCCGGGAGTCGACCAGCCCCTCGTCGCGCAGGACCTCGAGCGCTCGGCGGATCGTGATCCGGCTCGCCGCGTAGGCTGCCGAGAGCTCGGCTTCGCTGGGTAGGAGACGCCCAGCGGCGAACTCGCCCTCCTGCACCCGACGGCGCAGCTCGTCGGCGATGGTGCGATAGCGGATCTCCCTCACTTGTCATATACTTGTACTCAACACCGGACGACGCAAGAGGCTCCCAACATGGCCACCGAGAACTCCCCCGTCACTGCCAGCACGCCGATCGAGCTCGTGGAAGCCGTGTACGCCCGGCTCCCGGAGCGGGTGGCCGGCGCCAGTGCCAAGCTCGGCCGCGGCCTCACCCTCGCCGAGAAGATCCTCGTCAACCACCAGCGCACGCCGGACGAGGCCATCGAGCGGGGCCGCACCTACAACGACTTCGACCCCGACCGGGTGGCCATGCAGGACGCCACCGCCCAGATGGCGCTGCTGCAGTTCATGACCGCCGGGCTGCCCGAGGTGGCGGTGCCGAGCACCGTCCACTGCGACCACCTGATCCTCGCCAAGGCCGGGGCCGAGTTCGACCTCAAGTTCGCCCTCGACACCAACAGCGAGGTCTACGAGTTCCTCCGCACCGTGTCGGAGAAGTACGGCATCGGGTTCTGGAAGCCCGGTAGCGGGATCATCCACCAGGTCGTGCTCGAGAACTACGCCTTCCCGGGCGGGATGATGATCGGCACCGACAGCCACACCCCCAACGCCGGCGGTCTCGGCATGGTGGCCATCGGTGTCGGCGGCGCCGACGCCGTCGACGTGATGACCGGGTTCCCGTTCAACGTGCGGTGGCCGAAGCTCATCGGTGTGCACCTCACGGGCAACCTGTCGGGCTGGTCCAGCCCGAAGGACATCATCCTGAAGGTGGCCGAGATCCTCACGGTGAAGGGCGGCACCGGCGCCATCATCGAGTACTTCGGACCCGGCGCCGACAGCATCACCGCCACCGGCAAGGCCACCGTCTGCAACATGGGTGCCGAGATCGGCGCCACGACCTCGCTGTTCCCCTACGACGCCAACATGGCCGACTACCTCCGGGCAACCGGTCGGGCCGCCATCGCCGACGCCGCCGATGCCGTCGCCACCCACCTGCGCCCCGACGATGCCGTGCTCGCCGACCCCGGTGCCTTCTTCGACCACGTCATCGAGATCGACCTGGACCAGCTCGGACCGATGATCAACGGGCCCCACTCCCCCGACCGGGCCCACCAGCTCGCCGACGTGGGCGACGCGGCACGAACCGAGGGCTGGCCCCTCGAGATCTCCTCGGCCCTCATCGGCTCGTGCACCAACAGCTCCTACGAGGACATCACCCGGGCGGCGTCGATCGCCCGCCAGGCCGCCGCCAAGGGGCTGCGGGCCAAGACCCAGCTGCTCATCACCCCGGGCTCCGAGCAGACCCGCGCCACCATCGAGCGCGACGGCCTGCTCGCCGACCTGGAGGCCATCGGCGGCACCGTGCTCGCCAACGCGTGCGGGCCGTGCATCGGGCAGTGGGATCGCACCGACCTCGACACGTCGAAGCTGAACACGATCGTGAACAGCTACAACCGCAACTTCCCGAAGCGCAACGACGGCAACGCCAACACGCTGAGCTTCGTCACCAGCCCCGACACCGTGATCGCGCTGGCCCTGGCCGGCACCCTCGACTTCGACCCTCGCACCGACAGCCTCACCAACGACGCCGGGGAGTCGGTGCTCCTCGACCCGCCGGTCGGCGAGGCGCTGCCCAAGGGCGGCTTCGATCCGGGCGAGGCCACCTTCCAGGCCCCGCCGGCCGATCGCAGCGGCGTCGAGGTGGTCGTCGATCCGCAGAGCGACCGCCTGCAGCTCCTCGAGGCCTTCGAGCCGTGGGACGGCAACGACTACGTCGAGCTGCCCATCCTCCTCAAGGCCCAGGGAAAGTGCACCACCGACCACATCTCCGCCGCCGGGCCCTGGCTGAAGTACCGGGGTCACCTCGAGAACATCTCGGGGAACCTCTACCTCGGTGCCATCAACGCCTACACGGGCGAAGCCGGCACCGGGAAGGACCCGCTCGACGGTGAGACCCGCACCTTCCCCGAGATCGCCAAGCGACTCCACGAGAAGGGCGTCGGCTGGGTCGCCATCGGCGACGAGAACATGGGCGAGGGCAGCTCGCGCGAGCACGCCGCCATGGAGCCCCGGTTCCGCAACGGCAAGGTGATCCTCAGCCGGTCCTTCGCCCGCATCCACGAGACCAACCTCAAGAAGCAGGGCCTGCTCCCGCTGACGTTCCACGACCCCGCCACCTACGACCAGATCGGCGAGGACGACCGCATCAGCGTGCACGGCCTGGCCGCCCTGGCCCCCGACGCACCGGTGCGCTGCACGATCCACAAGCCCGACGGCTCCACGATCGACTTCCTCGCCAACCACACCTTCAGCGACGACCAGATCGAGTGGTTCAAGGCCGGCGGCGCCCTCAACATCATCCGGGCGAGGTCCGGGGTCTGACCCCCCGAACTCGTGTCGCAGGCGTGGGCTGAGCCCATCCCGGCGACACGAGTTGTGGCGGTTCAGTCCTCGCCGGGGCGGCGGGTGTCCTCGGCGTCGGGGTCGCCCTTGTAGCCGGGCGGGTACGTCCGTCGGAGCTCGGCCTCGGTGGGCTCCCGCTTCACCCGCGCCTCGGCCGGCAGCTGCTCGCTGATGGCCGCCATGATCTTCGGGGTGTCGACAGCGGGGTTGCCGGTGAGACCGGTGACCACCGGCCCCACGCTCACCTGCACCCGCGGCGGGCGGCGAAGGGCCAGCAGGTTCGGGAGCCGCTCGGAGCGGGGCCACACCCGCTCGGTGCCCCAGAGCCCCACCGGCACCACCTGGGCACCGGTCATGGCGGCCAGGTGGGCCACGCCGTAGCGCCCCTTCAGCTCGGGGTCGAAGAAGGCCGGGCCGCGAGGGATCGTCCCCTGCGGCATCAGGGCCACGAGCTCCCCCGCTTCGAGGGCCGCCGCTGCAGCAGCCAGGGGTTCCCCGGAACCGGTGCCGCGGTCGACGCGGATGCCACCCATGGCTCGGGCGATCGGTCCGACGATCGGCGCGTCGAACAACTCCTTCTTCCCGAGGAAGCGCACCGGACGACCCACCTTCGCGAGCAACACGGCCATGGCGACGGGGTCGAAGTAGCTCCGGTGGTTGCCCACCACGATGGCCGGACCGGCAGTGGGCACGAGGTCGACCCCGCTGATGTCGAAGCGCACGTACGGGAACAGCTCCGGCCGCACGAGCTGCAGCAGGGCCCGCTGGGGCTCGACGTTGAGGATGGGAAGCTTCGGGACGCCGGACGGCACGTCGAGGTGCACCACCGGCCACCGACGGAGGGCCGCCATCACGACCAGCCGGGGATCGGGGTTCACCGCCACGGGGTGCCCCACGGCCCCCAACATCGGCAGGTCGTAGAAGCTGTCCGAATAAGCCCAGCTCTCGGCCAGCGAGACGTCGTGCGCCTCGGCCCACGCGGTGATGGCCCGGAGCTTGCCCGGCCCCCACACGAACTCGCCGTCGAACTGGCCGTTGTAGCGGCCGTCGTCACCCGTCGCGTAGCGGGTGGCCACCACGTCGTCGAAGCCCAGGGCCTCGGCGAGGGGACGGACGAGGTCGAGGGGGGTGGTCGTGGCCAGGACGAGCCGACGGCCGGCCGCCCGATGCTCCTCGAAGATGGCGTGGGCGAAGGGCTGCACGGTCGCCGTCAACGTCTCGGCAGCCAACCGGCCCGCCTCCCGCACCTGCTCCTGGGCCCACCCGTTGGCGAAGCGGACCGCCCGCCGGGTGACCTCCATCGACGGCCGGTTCTCCCCGAACAGGTCGTAGATCCGGTAGATCAGCTGCTCCCCCGGCACCGACCGGTCGGTCACCCCGACCTTGTTCAACGCCGCCCCGATGACGGGAGCCGACGCACCCCGCAGCAAGGTGCGATCAAGGTCGAAGAACGCAGCACCCTTGTCCATGGGAGGAACGTACTGCCGGAGGTGTCGGTTCGCCGCTGCAGCGAGCCGAAGGGGTTGCTGCAATGGGGGGTTATGCGAAGGGGGGCGGAGCCCCCATTGATGCACAAAAGCGGAAACGCCGACCCGGGGGGTGGGTCGGCGCTCCGCTTTGCGGCGGGCCGAAGGGGGGATTCGGCCTCTGCTCGCTCTCGAGGTGCTCCGGAGGGGGGATCCGGGGTGCTTCCTCTTGTGAGCACCAAACTAAAGACCAGCAAGCGATTCGTCAAACAGGTATTGACGATAGGTGCCATCATGATGAGCGATGGATCTCCGCCAGCTCTCCGCCCTCGTCGGCGTGGCCGAGACCGGCAGCTTCTCCGCTGCCGCTCGGGCCATGCACACCGTGCAATCGAACGTGTCGACCCACATCGCCCGCCTCGAGCGGGAGCTGGGCGCCACCCTGGTCGACCGCAACAGCGGCCAGCTGACGCCCGAGGGGGAGGTCGTGGTGCGGCGGGCCCGCCACATCCAGGTGGAGCTCGACGCCCTCACGAGCGACATCGCCGCCCTGCGTGACGAGCTCACCGGGCACGTGCGCATCGGCTGCATCGGCACCGTCGGCCGCTGGTTGGTGCCGCTGTTCCTCGAAGACATCACGCGGAAGCACCCCCAGATCCAGGTGGTGGTGGTCGACGCCACCACCTCCTCCCTCCTCCCCCAGCTCCACAGCGACGATCTCGACCTGGCCGTGATCAACCTCCCGGTGCTCTCACCCGACCTCGTGATCGACCCGCTCTTCGACGAGAACCGGATCGTGGTCGCGCCACACGGGCACCCGCTCGCTGGGCGGGGCGCCGTCGACCTGGCCGAGCTGGCCGAGCACCAGCTGCTCCTCGAGCCGAAGGGGACGTCCTTCCGTGACGAGCTCGACGCCGAGATGGCCGCGGCGGGCCTCCAGCTCCACGCCAAGGCCGAGGTGGACGGCCTGCGGCTGATCACGACCCTGGCCTTCCAGGGCTTCGGCGCCGCCATCATCCCGGCCACCGCCGCGCCGCCGTGGCTCGAGGGGGCGTGGGACCGGGTGGCGGTGCGCGGCCTCGTCCGGCGATCGGTGGGCCTGGCCCGTCGCCGACGAGGGTTGCTGTCGGCGCCGGCCCGGGCGGTGCGGGAGTCGGTCCGCGAGACGGTGCGACTCGAGGCCGGTGGGATGGAGGGTGTCCACCCGGTCGACGAAGGGCCCACCGGCAAGCAGCGGGCCCGGTCGTCGGTGCCCACCACCACCACGTAACCGGACCCACGCAGCCGGGGTCGCACCGCGACATGGCCCCCCTCCTCCCCGTCGCCGCCGACCACCCCGGGTCCCTCGCGGCGGAGCTCACCACGCTGGGCGGCCGCCGCGTGGTCCTCGTCGAGATCTCGTCTGCGTCACGACGCGGCGCGATCACCGAGGCCGACGGGCTGGTCTTCGCCGCCGCCGCCCGCCACGCCCTGCAGGAAGGGCTGCCCGTGGTCGGGCTCATCTCGTCGAGCGGTGCTGACGTCCACGACGGCGTGGCCGCCCTCCACGGCTGGGGCAGCGCCGCGAAGGCGCTGGCGGCGTGCTCGGGCCGGGTCCCGGTGCTCCTGGCCGCCACCGGTCCGGTGGTGTCGGGCCCCGCCCTCCTGCTCGGCTTGGCCGATCAGGTGGTGTTCACCGCCGACGCCTACGCCTTCGTCAGCGGGCCCCGCATGGTGGAGACCTTCACCGGCGAATCACTCGACACCACCGAGCTCGGCGGGGCCGGCGTGCACAGCTCCTTCACGGGTGTGGCCGCGATGGTGGTGCCCGACCGGGACGCCGCCCTCGACGCCCTCACCGACATCCTCGCCTACCTCCCCTCGCACGCCGACGAGGAACCGCCCCGCTGGCCGTGCGCCGATCCGCCCGATCGGCCGACACCAGAAGCCGGTGCGTGCATCCCCGCCTCTGCCACCGGCGGCTACGACGTGCGCGACGTGATCCGGGCCGTCGTCGACGACGGCGACCTCCTCGAGCTGCGCTCCCACTGGGCCCCGAACCTCGTGACCGCGCTGGCGGTGATCGGCGGACGGCCCGTCGGCGTGGTGGCCAACCAGCCCGTCGCCATCGCCGGCACGCTGGACATCCCGTCGTCCCAGAAGGGTGCCCGGTTCGTGGCCTTCTGCGACGCGATGGGCATCCCGCTCCTCACCCTCGTGGACACCCCGGGCTTCTACCCCGGGAAGGACCTCGAGTGGCGAGGCATGATCCGCCACGGCGCGCAGCTGGCCTTCGCCTACGCCCGGGCCACGGTGCCGCGGGTGGCGGTCGTGCTGCGCAAGGCGTACGGCGGTGCCTACATCGTCATGGACTGCCGCACCATGGGCAGCGACCTCTACCTGGCCTGGCCGTCGGCCGAGATCGCCGTGATGGGGGCCAAGGGCGCCGTCGAGGTGCTCCACCGTCGAGCCACCCCCGAGGAGCGCGCACAGCTCGAGGTCGACTACGAGACCCGCTTCCTCAATCCCTACGTGGCCGCCGATCGGGGCGCCGTCGACGCGGTGATCGATCCCGCCGACACCCGTCGGGTGGTCGCCGCCGCGTTCGAGATGCTCTCGACCAAGCAGGAGCACCTCGTGGCCCGCAAGCACGACAACTCGCCGCTCTGAGCCCGTGCGGCGAGTGTGACGGGTACATGAACGGGTAGGACCCCCGGCGTGGCCCCCCTGGTGGGGTGGCTACCATCGGGAGCGAGAACGACTTTTCCGAGGAGCCAGAACCAGCGTGGCCGAGTCCGTAACGATCACCGACAACCGCACCGGCGAGTCGGTGGAGATCCCGATCGTCGACGGGGGCGTCGACGCCACCGCGTGGCGCAAGCTCCTACCCGGCACCTGGTTCTACGACCCGGCCCTGATGACCACCGCGGCCACGTCGAGCGCCGTCACCGAGCTCGACGGCGAGGAGGGCATCCTCCGCTACCGGGGCTACCCGATCGAGACCCTGGCCGAGAACTCGAACTACCTCGAGGTCGCCTACCTGCTCATCCACGGCGAGCTCCCCACCGCCGAGCAGTTCGAACCGTGGGTCCACGACATCACGTACCACACGTTCATCCACGAGAACGTGCGCAAGCGGTTCCTCGAGGGCTTCCACCACGACGCCCACCCGATGGGGATGCTGGTGTCGGCCATCGCTGCGCTGTCGACCTTCTACCCCGATGCCGACGAGATCCACGACCCCGAGAACCGCTACCGGCAGATCGTCCGGCTGATCGCCAAGATGCCCACGCTGGCGGCGGCGTGCCACCGGTTCAGCGTCGGCATGCCGTTCGTGTACCCCGACAACTCCCTCGGGTTCACGGCCAACTTCCTGTCGATGCTCTGGAAGGTCGCCGAGCCCCGCTACGACGCCAACCCGGCGCTGGCGCGGGCGCTCGACGTGCTCTTCATCCTCCACGCCGACCACGAGCAGAACTGCGGCACCACGGCGATGCGCGTCGTGGGCTCGTCGCACGCCGATCCCTACGTGTCCACCGCAGCAGCCGCGGCGGCCCTCTACGGCCCCCGCCACGGTGGCGCCAACGAGGCCGTGATCCACATGCTGAAGCGCATCGGGTCGATCGACAACGTGCCGGCCTTCATCGAGTCGGTGAAGAAGGGCGAGGGTCGCCTCCAGGGCTTCGGCCACCGGGTGTACAAGAGCTACGACCCGCGGGCCAAGATCATCAAGCGAACCGCCGACGAGGTGTTCGAGATCACCGGCAAGAGCCCGCTCCTCGACATCGCGCTGAAGCTCGAGGAGGTGGCGCTGTCCGACGACTACTTCGTGTCGCGGAAGCTCTACCCCAACGTCGACTTCTACTCCGGGCTCATCTACCAGGCCATGGGATTCCCGATCGAGATGTTCACCGTGCTCTTCGCCATCCCCCGCACAGCCGGCTGGCTGGCCCACTGGGTGGAGCTGCTGGAGCAGGACCAGAAGATCGCTCGCCCCCGCCAGCTCTACACCGGCGTCGAGGTGCGCGACTACGTCGCGATGGAGAAGCGCTGACCGGATAGGTTCGATCGGTGGACTTCGAGCTCAGCGACGACCTGCTCGCGCTCCAGGCTGAGGCGCTCGAGGTGGGGCGCACGGCAGCGGCCACCGCAGAGCTCATCGACGACACGTGGATGGTGGGCCACGACCGGGCCTTCGCCCTGGAGCTCGCCAAGCGGCGCTGGCTGGGCATGACCTGGCCGGTCGAGGCCGGCGGTGGAGGGCGTCCACCCATCGAGCGGTTCGTCGTGTTCGAGGCCCTGATCTCGGTGGGCGCGCCTGTGGCCGCGTCGTGGTTCGCCGACCGCCAGATGGGGCCTACCCTCCTGCAGTTCGGCACCGCTGAGCAGCAGCGCACCTACCTCCCGGGCATCCTCGAGGGGACGCAGAGCTGGGCCATCGGCATGAGCGAGCCCGACGCCGGCTCCAACGTGGCCGGCATCCGCACCCGGGCCGAGCGGGAAGGCGACCACTTCCGGGTCAACGGCCAGAAGATCTGGACCTCGGGTGCCGCGCTGGCCGACTTCATCTACCTCCTCGCCCGCACCGACCCCGATGCGCCGCCCCACAAGGGCCTCTCGGAGCTGGTCGTCGATCTGCACTCGCCCGGCGTCACCGTCCAACCGATCAAGGACCTCACCGGGTCGCACCACTTCTGCGAGGTGTTCTTCGAGGACGTCCTCGTCCCGGCCGAGAACCTGGTGGGCGAGCTCAACGGGAGCTTCAGCCAGGTGATGCGGCAGATGGAGCACGAGCGGGGCGGCATCGACCGCCTCGTCTCGAACAAGCGGCTCTTCGACGACCTCCGCCCGCTCGCCGACACCTCCGATCCGAGGGTCCGCCAGGAGCTGGCCGCGATCGAGACCGGCTACACGATCGGCCGCCTCCTCGTGCTCCGCGAGGTGCTGAAGCAGGCGCCGAACCAGTTCTCGGCGGCGACCAAGTCCTTCTGCACCGAGTTCGAGCAGCGGGTGGCCCGGTTCTGCGCGCAACTGCTCGGTCCCGAGGCCATGCTGGCCGAGCCCGGTCGGAGCGAACGGGTGAGCCGCAACCTCGGGTACGCCAACGCCTACACGATCATGGGCGGCACGTCGCAGATCCTGCGGAACATCATCGGCGATCGCATCCTCGGCCTCCCCCGCTAGCGACGCCTCGGGTCACACCCGACGCAGGTCGGGGCTTCGATCGACGAACGCCGCCGCCACGTCGATCCGAGCCCCGATCGACGTGGTCCCCGTGGCATCCACGATCATCGGGTTGATGGCCACCCGGCTGATCTCGGGCACCGCGTCCACGAGTGCGGTCAGGCGGGCGAGGACCACCTCGAGCGACCCCCGGCTGGCGTCGTCGAGGATGGGGCCGAGCCGGCTCTCGGCGACGAGGCGGCTCAGATCCGACGCGCCGACGGGGAGCACCCGCACGTTGGCGGCGTGGTCGAGGGCGGCATGGGCCCCGCCGGGCCGGATCGACAGCACCGGCCCCACGGTGGGGTCGTCCACGATGTCGACGGCGACGTCGACCCCCGGGTCGACCATCGGCTGCACGACGGCAGGGACCACCCGGTCCCCGAGCCGCTCCCCCATCCGGTCCCACGCCGCCTTGAGCGCCGCCGGCGACTCGAGGTCGAGGGCCAGACCGGCGGCGGCCGTCTTGGCCCGCTCGTCGCGCCCGGCCGCCTTCAGCGCCACCGGGTAGCCCAGCTCGCCGGCGGCGTCCAACGCCTCGACGAGGGAGCTGGCCGAGCGGGTGGCGATGACGGGCACTCCGGCGGCCTCGAGCACCTCCGCCACGGTGGCGTCGTCGAGGTGCGCGATGCCCCGGTCGAGGGCCGCCGCGACGATGTCGCTGGCCGTCGTGGCGGCGTCGGTGTCGAGCTCGAGGACCGGGCCGTCGTCACGTCGCAGCCACGCGGCGTACGACGACACGCGGCCGAGGGCGCGGGCGGCGGCCTCGACGGACGAGAACATCGGGACCCCTGGCCCCTCGTCGGAACGAGGGGGGATCCGGCCGTAGAAGCAGCCCACCACGGGAACTGACGGTTCGGCGGCCTGTCCTCGCTCGATGGCCACCAGCGCATCGGCGGCCAGCGCGCCGAGGGACGGTGCGAACACGGCGATCACCGCATCGACCCCGGGGTCGGCCGCCAGCTGCTCGGTGGCGCCTTCGAAGTCGGCGGTGCTGGCCAGGAGGCCCAGATCGACCGGATGGCGCAGTGACGAGACCCGGACCCCGAGCTCGGCCAGCCCGTCCAGCGTGCCCGGTTGGAGGTCGGCGAGGACGAGGCCCGCTGCGAGCACGGCGTCGGCCACGATGGCGAGCGAGCCCCCGGCGTTGCCCACGATGGCGACCCGGTTGCCGGCCGGGAGCGGTTGGCTGATGAGGATCCGCGTGGTGTCGAGCATCGCCGCGAGGCTCGGCACACGGATCACCCCCGTCTGGCGGAGCAGGGCGTCGTCGAGATCGCCACCCGACCAGGCCGGTGGCGAGCCGTCGGGCGACCACCCCGCCTTCACCGCCACCACCGGCTTCTGGCGGGTGAGGCCGCGAGCGAGGCGGCTGAACCGGCGCGGGTTGCCGAACGACTCCAGGTAGAGGCAGACCACATCGGTGCCCTCGTCGTCCTCCCAGTACTGGAGGAGGTCGTTGCCGGAGACGTCGACGCGGTTGCCGAGGGCCACGAACGAGGAGATGCCGATGCCGAGCTCGCTGGCCTGGTCGACGATGGCGGCCCCGACCATCCCGGACTCCGACAGGAGCGAGACCCGGCCCGGTGTGGGGTTGATCGACACGAAGGTGGCGTGCAGCCGGACGTCGGGGTCGGTGTTGATCAGGCCGAGGCAGTTGGGACCGATCACCCGGATGCCCCAGAGCCGGGCGGTGCGGAGCACCTCGGCCTCCATCGCAGCGCCTTCGTCGCCGACCTCCGCGAACCCGGCCGACAGCACGACCACGCCGTAGACCTGCTTCCGCCCGCACTCCTCGACCACCCCGGCCACGGCGGGTGCCGGCACGGCGATGACGGCGAGATCCACCTCGTCGGGGATGTCGAGGATGCTGGGTACGGCCCGGAGCGACCGCACGTGGTCGGCGTGCGGGTTCACCGCCCACACCGGCCCCGCGAAGCCGGACCGCTGCAGGTTCCGGAGCACGGCGTGCCCGAGGT
>JALYWQ010000264.1 GCA_030852625.1 Actinomycetota bacterium | reverse complement strand
GCGCGTGGTCGTGGAGGGCGACGCCCGGCTGGCCACCGCCGGGACCGGCGACGTGCTGAGCGGGATCATCGGCGCCCTCCTCGCGCAGGGGATGCCGACGCTCGAGGCCGCCGCCGCCGGCGCCTGGCTGCATGCCCGGGCCGCCAACCACGGCCCGGCCCACGGTCTCGTCGCCAGCGACGTCGTCGATCTCCTCCCCATCGCCCTGGAGGAGGTCCGGTGATGGCGCGGGCGTGGGCCGAGGTGTCGCTCGGGGCCGTGCGGCGGAACGTCGAGGTGCTGCGGGAGCTGGCCGCGCCGGCCGAGGTGTGCGCGGTGGTGAAGGCCGACGGCTACGGCCACGGCGCGGTGCCCGTCGCTCGCGCCGCCCTCGATGCCGGCGCAGCCTGGCTCGGGGTCGCCCAGGTGCCCGAGGCCAGCGCCATCCGGGGGGCCGAGATCGACGCGCCGATGCTGCTGCTCTCCGAGCCCCGTCCCGACGAGCTCGACGACGCCCTTGCCGCGTCCCTGCACATCACCGTCTACCGGCCCGAGCTCATCGCCGGCCTGTCCAAGGCCGTCGCGGCCCACGGCATCGCACCGGTGCCGGTGCACCTCAAGGTGGACACCGGGATGCGGCGGGTAGGCGTCGCCACCGACGACGCCGTCGCCGTCGCCACGCGCATCGCCGAGGACCCCTACCTGTCGTTGCAGTCGGTCTGGACCCACTGCGCGGTGGCCGACGAGCCCGACAACCCGTTCACCGCTCTCCAACTGGAGCGGTACGAGGCGGTGCTCGCCGACCTCGAGGCCGCTGGCATCCCGGTGCCGCTCCGCCACGCCGCCAACTCGGCGGCGGCCATCGCCCACCCGGCCAGCCGCTACGACCTCGTGCGGTGTGGCATCTCGATCTACGGCATCCCGCCGGCTCCCGCCCTGGCATCGGTCGCACCGCTCGTGCCGGCGGTGCGACTGGCCACCGAGGTGAGCTTCGTGAAGGTCGTGCCAGCGGGCGAGGGCGTGTCGTACGGCCACCGCCAACGGACGGCGCGCGACACCCGCCTGGCCACCCTCCCGATCGGCTACGCCGACGGCGTGTTCCGCAACCTCCCGCTCGCGGGCCAGGAGGTGCTCATCGGTGGCCGCCGCCACCCGATGCTGGGCGTGGTGACGATGGACCAGGTGATGGTGGACCTCGGTCCCGACAGCGACGTGGCCCCGGGCGACGAGGCGGTGCTGCTCGGCGCGCAGGGCGATGAGCGCATCACCCCCGACGAGTGGGCGGCCAAGCTCGGAACGATCAGCTACGAGGTGGTCTGCGCCCTCGGCGCCAGGATCGAACGCCGCTACGTGAACTAGTCGACTGAGCCTCGCCAGCACCGCCCTTCGGTACCGGCTGTCGCACGCGCCTTCTAGGCTCGGATCGTGCCCACCACGCTTGCTGAGCTTGCCGCGGTCGCGTCGGCGTGCACCGCCTGCCGGCTCGCGGAGGGTCGCACCCGGGTGGTGTTCGGCTCTGGCGACGAGCAGGCCGATCTGATGTTTGTCGGAGAAGGGCCGGGGGCCGAGGAGGACAAGCAAGGTCTTCCGTTCGTCGGTCGGTCGGGCCAACTGCTGGATCGGTTGATTCAGGAGGAGCTCGGCCGCACCCGAGCGAGCTGCTACATCGGAAACACGACGAAATGCCTCGGCTACCGCTCCCGGGTTCAGCTCGGCGACGGATCTTGGGAACGGGTCGGCATCCTGGTGAGCCAACGCTACGACGGCATGGTTCGGTCCGTAGACGGCGGAGGTCGACTCGTCAATCGACGCGTGATCGGGTGGCACTCGTCCCCGCGAGCCGGTCGGCCGATGGTGAGGCTTTCCTACGCGACATCGAAGCGAGCTGGGGTGCAGGTGACTGGCGTTCGCCTCACCGCTGATCACGAGGTGCTAACGCCCGTGGGATGGATGCCTGTTGGCGCCCTTCCGCCCGGAACGTTTGTGGCGACGGGCACGGGGTTGTCAGCGGTAGCCGAGTCGGCCCTGATCGGGACGGTCCTGGGCGACGCCCACTTGGTGGCGACCGCGGCCGTGCTGCAGATCGCTCATTCGATGAACCAGGACTCCTACGTCCGATTCAAGGCAAGCTTGCTGGCCGAGCTGGACCCGATCGTCACCGAAGGTGTGCGATCAGCTGCGGTTGGAGGCCCTTCGTACGGGGTGGTACTTCTTCGGACCCGGGCTACCAGGGCTCTGCGAACGTTCACGGCGCAGGTCGGCCGCCCAAAGCGGGTCGGTGAGTGGGTACGGGGCAGGCTGACCCCGTTGGCGCTGGCCGTGTGGTTCATGGACGACGGACACCTTCGGGTGCGCACCGGCGGGCGACGGCCGCGGGCCGAGATCGCAACCTGCTCGTTCGGAGCGGACGACATCGATGTGCTTGTCGCCGAGCTCGGGCGACTCGGGGTTCCCGCATACGCATTGGGAGGTCGCATCCACTTCAACGTTGAGGGGACCCGTGCTTTGAGCAAGGTCATCGCCCCGTACGTTCCCGAGTCCATGCGCTACAAGCTCGTCGATGACATCGAGCGATCAGTGGCCTTCGACCCTGCGCTGGTCTCGCCAGGCCCGATCGACGTCCTCTGGGACGAGGCCGTGGTCACGCCCGTTCAGCCCACTCGGAACGATCAGCGCCTGTACTGCCTCGATGTCGAAGAGACGCACAACTTCGTAACCTCCGGCGGGGTCGTGCACAACTGCCGCCCGCCGGGGAACCGGGACCCGAAGCCGGACGAGGTGGAGGCGTGCTGGCCCTACCTCGACCAGCAGCTCGACCTCATCAAGCCGAAGGTCGTCATCACGCTCGGCAACTTCGCGTCGAAGAAGCTGCTCGACACCGACGTCGGCATCACCAAGTTGCGGGGCCAGGCCTACCCGTTCCGGGACGGCCACCTCGTGCCCACCTTCCACCCGGCTGCCGCGCTGCGCGGCGGCGGGGTGGTCCTGGCGCAGATGCGGTCCGACTTCGTGCGAGCCAAGCTCCTCCTCGAGGCGGCGCCGTGACCGTGCAGGCCGCCACCACCACGGTCGACCAGACCCGCGAGCTCGCCGAAGCGATCGCCGGGCTGGCCCGGGCCGGCGACGTCATCGTCCTCGCGGGCGACCTCGGCGCCGGCAAGACGGCGTTCGTGCAGGGCTTCGGCCGCGGCCTCGGTGTCACCGATCGGATCACGAGCCCGACCTTCACGCTCGTGCACATCTACGAAGGGCGCCTCCCGGTCCACCACCTCGCCGTGTACCGCCTCGACCAGCTGAGCGAAGCGCTCGACCTCGGCCTGCCCGAGATGCTCGACGAGGGTGGCGTGGTGCTCATCGAGTGGGGCGACGCCATCATCCCGGTGCTGCCCCACGACCTCCTCGAGGTCCGCCTCACCCTCGGCGAGGGCGACGACGACCGGACGCTGGCCCTGCGCTGCGTCGGTCCGTCGTGGGCCGCCCGACAAGCGGCCATCCGACAGGCCATCGCACCCTGGAGCGTGGACTGATGCTCATCCTCGGCATCAGCACGTCCACGGCCCGGGTGGGCTGCGCCATCGGCGGTCACGAGGGGATCCTCGGAGCCGTCCACTCGTCGCGCGGGAAGCGCCACGCCGAGACCCTCACGCCCGCCATCGAGTTCCTCTGCCGCCAGACCCGCGTGGAGCTGTCGGACATCGGGGTCGTCGCCGTCGACCTCGGCCCCGGCCTCTTCACCGGCCTCCGGGTGGGCGTGGCGGCGGGCAAGGCGCTGGCCCACGCCCGCCGGCTGCCGATGATCGGCGTCACCAGCCTCGACCTGCTGGCCTTCGCCCTCCGCCACTCGAGCGCCCGGATCGTCTGCGCCATCGACGCCGGTCGGGGCGAGATCTTCCACGCCAGCTACCGGCAATCGCCCGGCGGCGTCCAGCGACTGACCGAGCCGGCGGTGGGCACGGCCGACGACCTGGCCGGGGACCTCCAAGCCCTCGGGGGCGAGGAGCTCCTCCTCGTGGGCGACGGCGCCCTCCGCTACCGCAGCGCCTTCGCCGGCATCCGCCGGCTCGAGATCGGCGACTCCGGCGTGGCCCACCCCTCTGCCGGTTCGCTGGTGCAGCTGGCCCACGCCCGCGCCCTGCGCGAGGAGTTCGTGTCGCCCACCGAGCTCACGCCGCTCTACCTGCGCAAGCCCGACGCCGAGATGAACTGGACGACGCGGGAGTCGGCCCGGTGAACGCGCAGCTCGAAGCGCGTCCGGTGGCCGACGGCCTCGACGTCGTGCTCGGCCCGCTCCGTCGCCGGCACCTGCGCAGCGTGATGAAGATCGAGCAGCAGGTGTACCCCCGGCCGTGGTCGATGGGCCTCTTCATGAGCGAGCTCGGCTACCGCACCGGCCGGGTGTACCTCTGCGCCCGGGTCGACACGCGGGTCGTCGGGTACGCGGGTCTCATGCTCGTGCCCGACGACGGCCACGTCACCACGATCGCCGTCGACCCGCCGATGCACGGCCATCACATCGGCACCCGCCTGCTCCACACGCTCGCCCGGGCCGGCGTGGAACGGGGCGCCAAGCACCTCACCCTCGAGGTTCGGGTGGGCAACGACGCGGCCCTGTCCCTCTACCGGAACTTCGGCTTCGCACCCGCGGGCATCCGCAAGGGCTACTACCAGGAGACCGGCGAGGACGCGATCGTGATGTGGGCCCACGACGTCGACGCCCCGGCGTACCTGGATCGCATCGACGCCCTCGCCGCCGCCGTGCCGGGCACCACCACCGTCGAGGAGCTCGACCCATGACCGCCACCGAGCCCAGCCTCGACCCCACGCCCGATCTTGCCGGCCCCGGAGGCCGAGGGCGGGTCCTCGGCATCGAGACGTCGTGCGACGAGACCGCGGCGGCGATCGTCGAGTCGGGCACCTCGGTGCTGTCGTCGGTGGTGAGCAGCCAGGTCGACCTCCACGCCCGCTACGGCGGCGTCGTCCCCGAGATCGCCAGCCGGGCCCACGTCGACCTCATCGTCCCCGTGGTGGCCCAGGCCTTCGTGGAAGCCGGCCTGTCCGACCATCCGGGCGCCGACGGGTCGTGCGAGATCGACGCGGTCGCGGCCACCTACGGCCCGGGGCTCGTGGGCGCCCTCCTGGTCGGCGTGTCGGCGGCCAAGGCCATGGCGCTGGCGTGGGGTGTGCCGTTCCTGGCCGTCAACCACCTCGAGGCCCACCTCTACGCGTCGTTCCTCGAGGACCCCGACCTGGAGCTGCCGTTGGTGGTGCTCCTCGTGTCGGGTGGCCACACGCTCATCGTGCACATGGAGGGCCACGGTCGCTACCAGGTGCTCGGGTCCACGATCGACGACGCCGCCGGTGAGGCGTTCGACAAGGTGGCCCGCTTCCTCGGGCTGGGCTACCCGGGCGGTCCGGCCATCGACCGGATCGCCCTGGAGGGCGACCCCGAGGCCATCCGGTTCCCGCGGCCGATGCAGGGCGACGGCACCTACGACTTCTCCTTCAGCGGCCTCAAGACCGCGGTGGTGAACCACGTGCGCAAGAACCCCGACGTGGGCACGGCCGACGTGGCGGCCTCGTTCCAGACCGCAGTGGTCGACGTGCTCGTCACCAAGGCTCGGGCGGCGGCTCACGCGGTGGGGGCCAAGGGGCTGTGCCTCGGGGGTGGTGTCGCCGCCAACTCGTTGCTGCGGGAGCGCTTCCTCGACGTGTGCGTGGCCGACGGCATCCGCGGCTTCCTGCCCAGCCGGGCGATGTGCACCGACAACGCGGCGATGGTCGCCAGCGCAGCCTGGTACCGGTGGCGCTCGGACGGCCCATCGCCGCTCGACACCGGCGCCTTCCCCAATCTCGGCATCCCCGGGACCTGATCCCGGTTCGGCCTCCCCGGCGGCCGTCCACCGAGTCATTACCGTCGCAGTCGTGACACCTCCTGACGCCGGCGTAGCCGACCTCCGACTCGCCGACCCCGTCTCCGGCCTCCCCGAACGACGCGAGCTCAGCCTCCGGACCCGGGCCGTCGTGGAGGCCTCGGCGGTGGCCGACATCGGGCTCCGCACCGTGGCGGCCTCGATGGTGGCCGGTTCGATGCTTCCGCTGGCGCTCTCCCGGGGTCGGCTGCGCCAAGAGCGCGAGGCCCTCGACGTCTACGCCCGGCTGGCCGAGGCCGGTGACGTCGAGCGCTCGTTCCCCACCCCCATCGAGCACCACGACGTGCGGGCGCGCGGGATCAACCCGCTCCCCCTGCGGGGCCAGACCGGCTTCGTCGACCTCCTCAAGTTCGAGAGTCGGTTCGAGGCCGTGAACCCGGCCATGCGGGAGACCTACGCCAAGCACCGTCGCAACCGCATCGCCCGGGCCCAGCACTGGCGCCACGATCCCGACGACGGCCCCCGTCCCACCCTCTGCGTGATCCACGGGTTCGCCGGCTCGCCCTACTGGCTCAACAGCGCCTTCTTCTCCCTGCCGTGGTTCTTCTACAACGGCTACGACGTCCTGCTCTTCACGCTGCCGTTCCACGGCCAGCGCCAGAGCCGCACCTCGCCGTACAGCGGCCACGGCTACTTCGGCCACGGCTTCGCCAACTTCAACGAGGCCATGGCCAACGCGGTGCACGACTTCCGCGTCCTCGTCGGGCACCTCCTCCGCACCACCGCCTCGTCGGTCGGCCTGACCGGCTTGTCCCTCGGCGGCTACACGAGCGCCCTCCTCGCGGCGGCTGAGCCTCGGCTGCAGCTCGTGGTGCCCAACGCCGCCGTCACCGACGTGGCCAAGCTGATCCCCTCGTGGCATCCCGCCGGCGGGATGCTCACCGCAGCCATGGCGTGGGGCGGCGTGCCCCGCGAGGAGTTCGAACGAGGTCTGGCCTTCTCGTCGCCGCTCACCTACGAGCCGCAGGTCCCCAAGGACCGCCGGATGATCGTGGCCGGGCTCGGCGACCGATTGGCCCCGCCCGAGCAGAGCGAGTGGCTGTGGCAGCACTGGGACCGCTGCCAGATGCACTGGTTCCCGGGCAACCACGTGCTCCACGTGAACCGGGTGGCCTACCTCCGGGAGATGCGCGACCTCATGGACTCCGTCGGGTTCTGACCGCTTAGCAGTCGGCAGTTGCGAGTGCTGGCTGGTGCGTTTACAGTTAGCACTCGCACGATCTGAGTGCTAACCGCATCACCAGCGTCACGGAGGCGCCCGAACATGTCACTGCAGCCCCTCGAAGACCGGATCATCGTGAAGCCGGGTGAGGCCGAGGAGACCACCGTCAGCGGTCTCGTCATCCCGGACACGGCCAAGGAGAAGCCCCAGCAGGGCGAGGTCCTCGCCGTCGGCCCCGGCCGTCGCTCCGATCAGACCGGCGAGATCATCCCCGTCGACGTCAAGGTCGGCGACACGGTCGTCTACAGCAAGTACGGCGGTACCGAGATCACCGATGGCGGCGCTGACCTCCTCATCCTGAACGCCCGCGACGTCCTCGCCGTGGTCGTCGCCGACAAGAAGAAGAAGTAGGTCTGATGCCCAAGATCCTCAAGTTCGACGACGAGGCGCGTCGCGCCCTCGAAGC
Source organism: Actinomycetota bacterium (assembly GCA_030852625.1). Taxonomy (GTDB): domain Bacteria; phylum Actinomycetota; class Acidimicrobiia; order Acidimicrobiales; family VFJN01; genus VFJN01. Next base: position 7,108 of record JALYWQ010000264.1, on the reverse strand, counting down.
CGGCGTGAACGCCCTCGCCGACGCGGTGAAGGTCACGCTCGGCCCGAAGGGTCGCAACGTCGTCCTCGAGAAGAAGTTCGGTGCTCCCACCATCACCAACGATGGCGTGTCCATCGCCCGTGAGGTGGAGCTCGACGACCCGTTCGAGAACATGGGTGCCCAGCTCGTGAAGGAGGTGGCCACCAAGACCAACGACATCGCTGGTGACGGCACCACCACCGCCACCGTGCTGGCCCAGGCCCTCGTCCGCGAAGGCCTCCGCAACGTGGCCGCCGGCGCCAGCCCCCTCAGCCTCAAGCGGGGCATCGAGAAGGCCGTCGCCGCCGCCGTCGAGGACATCAAGAGCCAGGCCAAGGAGATCGACGACAAGTCGGAGATCGCCCAGGTCGCCTCCATCTCGGCGGCCGACCCGGCCATCGGCAAGGTGCTCGCCGACGCCATCGACAAGGTGGGCAAGGACGGCGTGGTCACCATCGAGGAGTCGAACACCTTCGGCATGGAGCTCGACTTCACCGAGGGCATGCAGTTCGACAAGGGCTTCCTGTCGCCCTACTTCGTGACCGACGCCGAGCGTCAGGAAGCGACCCTCTCGGACCCGTACATCCTGTTCGTCAACGGCAAGATCAGCTCGGTCCAGGACATGCTCCCGGTGCTCGAGAAGGTCATGCAGTCCGGCAAGCCGCTCCTCATCGTGGCCGAGGACGTCGAGGGCGAGGCCCTCGCCACCCTCGTGGTCAACAAGATCCGCGGCACCTTCAGCTCCGTGGCCGTCAAGGCCCCCGGCTTCGGCGATCGCCGCAAGGCGATGCTGCAGGACATGGCCACCCTCACCGGTGGTCAGGTCATCGCTGAAGAGGTCGGCCTCAAGCTCGACAACACCACGCTCGACCTGCTCGGTCGGGCCCGCAAGGTGGTCGTCACCAAGGACAACACCACCATCGTGGAAGGTGCCGGCGACTCGGCCGACGTGGCCGGTCGCATCTCCCAGATCCGTCGGGAGATCGAGGACACCGACTCCGACTGGGACCGCGAGAAGCTCCAGGAGCGCCTCGCCAAGCTGGCCGGCGGCGTTGCCGTCGTGAAGGTCGGCGCGGCCACCGAGGTCGAGCTCAAGGAGAAGAAGCACCGCATCGAGGACGCCCTCTCGGCGACCCGTGCGGCCATCGAGGAAGGCGTGGTCGCCGGTGGCGGCACCGCTCTCCTCCGGGCCCGCGCTGCGGTGCTCAAGGTGGTCAAGAAGCTCAAGGACGACGAGGCCACCGGCGCCAACGCCGTGTACAACGCCCTCGAGGCCCCCGCCCGCCTGATCGCCACCAACGGCGGTCACGAGGGTGCGGTCATCGTCCAGCAGATCGAGCGCGAGACCGGCTCGACGGGCTTCAACGCCGCCACCGGTGAGTTCGAGGACCTCCTCAAGGCCGGCGTCATCGACCCGGCCAAGGTCACCCGGGCGGCGCTGCAGAACGCAGCGTCGATCGCGGCCCTGCTCCTCACCACCGAGGTGCTCGTGGCCGATGCCCCCGAGCCCGCCGGTGCCGGTGGCGGCATGCCGCCGGGCGGCATGGGCGGCATGGGTGGCATGGGCGGCATGATGTAAGTCGTTTCGCTCTCGCTCGCCTTCGGCGAGCTCGTGCGAGCTTGGATTCGGTGAGGGCCGCCCTTCGGGGCGGCCTTCGCTGTTAGGGCCCCGGTTCGCCGATTCCTTGCTCTTCCCGGCAGGCTTGTCTTCCTCATGGGTCGTCGTCTTGTCCTCGCCTCCGCCTCACCGGCTCGTCTCGGGTTGTTGCGCGCCGCTGGGTTCTCGCCTGAGGTGGTCGTCTCTGGGGTTGACGAGTCGGACGTCCGTGGGGCGCCGGCTGACGTGGCGCTTCTGTTGGCGGAGCGGAAGGCTGCTGCTGTGGCTGGGTCCATCGATGGTCCTGCGCTCGTTGTCGGGTGCGACTCGGTGCTCGATGTGGACGGGGTCGTCCGGGGCAAGCCGTCGTCGGTTGAGGAGGCTCGGGCGTGGTGGGCTTCCGTTGCCGGGCGGTCGGCGGTGCTGTGCTCGGGGCACTGTGTGATCGACACCGCTACCGGGGCGCAGGCGTCGGCGGTGGCGACCACCCTCGTCCGGTACGGGACGCCGACCGATGCGGAGATGGACGCCTACCTCGCCACGCCGGAACCGCTGGCGGTGGCGGGCGGGTTCACCATCGACGGCTATGCGGCGCCGTTCGTCGATGGGATCGACGGTGACCACGGCACGGTGCTCGGGCTGTCGTTGCCGCTGCTGCGCCGGCTGCTCGGCGAGCTCGGCGTGCCGATCACGGAGCTGTGGACGTGACCGGCCGCCTGCGGATCGGGCCCATCGAGGTCGACCCGCCCGTGGTGCTGGCGCCGATGGCCGGCGTGACCGACGCCCCGTTCCGTGGCCTGTGCGCACAGTTCGGCGCCGGGCTCTACGTGTCGGAGATGATCACGGCCCGGGCCCTCGTGGAGCGCAACCGCAAGACCCTCGAGATGCTCCGCTTCGACGGTTCCGAAGTCACCCGATCGGTGCAGCTCTACGGCACCAACCCCGCCACCATGGGCGAGGCCGTCCGCTACCTGGTGGGGGAGCTCGGCGTCGACCACATCGACATGAACTTCGGCTGTCCGGTCCCCAAGGTCACCCGCAAGGGCGGCGGCTCGGCCCTTCCGGTGCGCCGGGTGCTCCTCCGCCACATCATCCGGGAGGCGGTGCGGGCGGCCGGGCCGGTGCCCGTCACGGTGAAGTTCCGGATGGGCGTCGACGACGGGATCCTCACCTACCTCGACACCGGGCGCATCGCGGAAGCCGAAGGCGCCGCTGCGGTGGCCCTCCACGCCCGCACCGCCGAGCAGTTCTACAGCGGCTCGGCCCGCTGGGAGGCCATCGGCGCACTGAAGGAGGCCGTCACCTCCATCCCGGTCCTCGGCAACGGCGACATCTGGGAGGCCCACGACGCCCTCGAGATGGTGGCCCGCACCGGGTGCGACGGCGTGGTCGTGGGTCGTGGGTGCCTCGGTCGGCCCTGGCTCTTCCGTGACCTGGCCGATGCGTTCGCAGGACGGCCGGTGCAATCAGCCCCCCGCCTCGGGTGGGTGCTCGAGGTGATGCGGGATCACGCCCAGCGCCTCGTCGACTGGAACGGCGAGCAGGCCGGGATGCGCTCGTTCCGCAAGCACGGCGGCTGGTACCTCACCGGCTACCCCGTGGGCGGCACGGCGCGGAAGGCGGTCAACGTGGTGGCCACCATGGCCGAGCTCGACGCCGTGCTCGGTGACCTCGACCCCGACGTGACCCTCCGCGACAACGCCCTCCGGGCCGCCCGGGGTCACACCCAGGGCCCGCGCACCGTGCACCTGCCCGAGGGCTGGCTCGACCTCGTCGACGATCCCACTCCGCCCGAGGGCGCCGAGGTCCTCGTCAGCGGCGGCTGATCGTCGCCAGGGCTGAGGACCGGCCGACCGGGCCGGATAGCCTCCGGGCCATGGACCGACCGCCGCCTGATCCGCAGAAGCTGCTCGCTGATTGGATGGAGTGGGAGAAGGGCGAGACCCCACCGGGCAAGGTGATGTCGAACCTGAAGACCCATGGGTTCCGTGACCTCCTCGAGGCGTTGGTCGAGGCGCAGACCGCCGCGGATGCCAACGCCTGAACGGGCCGGTCCGGCACCCCAGGATCCGCTCGAGGAAGCCGTCGCCGATCCGGTCGACGGCTACGACCCGCCCGTCCTCTCGGCTCGCCAGGCGGCCGCCGACGGCATGCCGGGCTGGCCGGCGCCCGGCGAACCGTTCCCGGGACCCACGGCACCGGTTCCCGCCGGCCGCGGTGGTGAGCAGGTCATCCCCCGCCCCCTGACGGCTCGGCCCGGTGGTCCGCCGCCGTGGGTCGACCTCCCGCCCGAGCGCCGGCGGGTTCGGCTCGACGACGTGCGGGCGGTGTTCGCCGATGCCGGTCCCGCAGTGAAGTCGGAGCGCGAGCTGCTCCCCGAGATCGATCGGGCCTCCGCCGTGCTGGCGCCGCTCTACGAGGTGGACGGCGAGCTGCACGTGGTCCTCACCCGACGCACGTGGAACCTCAGCTCCCACCAGGGCGAGGTGAGCTTCCCCGGCGGTCGCCAGGACCCCACCGATGCCGACCTCTGGCAGACGGCCCTGCGGGAGGCCCGGGAGGAGATCGCCCTCGACACCACCCACGTCGAGCAGATCGGCGAGCTCGACCACCTGGCCACGATCACCAGCCGCTCGTTCATCGTCCCCTACGTCGGGGCCCTGCCCGAGGGGCGGCCCGAGACGGTGCCCAACCCGGGCGAGGTCGGCCACGTGCTCCACGTGCCGATCGCCGAGCTGCTCGATCCGGCCATCTTCCGCGAGGAGCGGTGGACGTTCCCGTGGGACGACGACCGGCCCATCTTCTTCTTCGAGCTGGTGGGCGACACCGTGTGGGGCGCCACCGGGGCCATGCTCCGCCAGCTCCTCGGCCTCATCACCGGCACCCTGCACCGCGGGGACCTGGGCCACCTGTGAACGGCGCCTGGCCGGCGCGCGTCGAGGCGGCCATCGCCGACCTCAGCCCCGGCGAGGTGGTGTCGTACGGCGAGGTGGCCCGCCGGGCCGGACGGCCGAAGGCGGCTCGGAGCGTCGGCACCGTCCTGGCCCAGCACGACGGATCGCTCCCGTGGTGGCGGGTCGTGCGGGCCGACGGGCGGATCGTGGCCCACAAGGCGCAGGAGCAGGCCCGGCGGCTGCGGGCCGAAGGCGTGGAGGTCCGCAACGGACGGGTCGTCGACGCGATGCCCGACCGCTGAGGCGGCTGGCGCCGGCCGGCGGTGGCAGGATCCGGGGATGAGCGAACGGTTCGACAACCGGATCACCCGGATGCTCGGGGTGGAGATCCCGATCGTGCAGGCGCCGATGGGATGGATCGCCCGGTCGCAGTTGGCCTCGGCGGTGTCCAACGCAGGTGCCATGGGGATCATCGAGACCTCGTCGGGCGAGCTCGACATCATCCGTGACGAGATCCGCAAGATGCGCGAGCTCACCGACAAGCCCTTCGGCGTGAACATCGCCCAGGCCTTCGTGCGAGACCCGTCGATCGCCGAGTTCGTGGTGGAGCAGGGCATCAAGTTCGTCACCACGTCGGCCGGCAGCCCCACGAAGTACACGGCCCCGCTCAAGGAGGCCGGCCTCACCGTCTTCCACGTGGTGCCCAACCTGGTGAGCGCGCAGAAGGCGGTGGACGCCGGTGTCGACGGTCTCATCGTGGAAGGCGGCGAGGGCGGCGGCTTCAAGAGCCCCCGACCGGTGGCCTCGATGGTGCTCCTCCCGCTCATCCGCTCGAAGGTCGACGTGCCGGTCATCGCCGCGGGCGGTTTCGTCGACGGTCCCACGATGGCGGCCGCCTTCGCGCTGGGGGCGGAAGGGGTGCAGCTCGGCACCCGCATGGTGAGCTCGGCCGAGAGTCCGATCCACGACAACTGGAAGCAGGCCGTGGTGGCGGCGGGGGAGACCGACACGGTGTTCCTCAACCAGCACACCTCACCTGCGCTGCGGGCGCTGCGCACCGACCGCACCAACGCCCTCGAGTTCAACCACGAGGAGAACGCCATGGCCCTCTTCGGGTCGGCCATGGACCTCTACTTCGGTGGTGACATGGAGGCCGCGGTGGCGCTCTCCGGTCAGGTCGCCGGCCGCATCGACAGCGTGGAGCCTGTGGCCAAGATCATCGAGGAGTGCGCCCAGGGCTGCCTCGACACCCTGGGGCAGCTGGCCAGGCAGTACCTCTAGGCCGACCCCGCTACCAGTAGTTGGGGGCTTCCTTGGTGATCGTGATGTCGTGGGGGTGGCTCTCGCGGAGGCCGGCGCCGGTGATGCGAACGAAGCGGCCCCGCTCCTTGAGCTCGGCGATGGTGGCGGTGCCGCAGTAGCCCATGGCCTGACGCAGGCCACCGACGAGCTGGTAGAGCACGTTGCCGAGCGGGCCCTTGTAGGCCACCCGCCCCTCGATGCCCTCGGGCACGAGCTTGTCGGTGTCGACCACGTCGCCCTGGAAGTAGCGGTCCTTGGAGAACGACCGGGCCTTCATGGCGCCCATCGAGCCCATGCCCCGGTACTCCTTGTAGCGCTCGCCCTGGTGGAGCACGACCTCGCCCGGTGACTCGTCGACGCCGGCCAGCAGGCTGCCGAGCATCACGACGTCGGCCCCGGCGGCGATGGCCTTCGGGATGTCGCCGGACAGCTGGATGCCACCGTCAGCGATGAGCGTGACGCCGTGCCGCTGCGCCGCGACCGCCGAATCATGGATGGCGGTCAGCTGCGGCACCCCGACCCCGGCGACAACGCGGGTGGTGCAGATGGAGTTGTGCACGATCACGTTCTCGGCGATGAACGAATGCGTCGGGCAGTCGACCTCGATGTCGTAGACGGGGATCGCCATCCCCAGGTCCCGACGCCCAAGCTGCTTGACCTGGCGGAAGCCAGCTGGGCCGTCCTCACCCATTGCGAAGTCGACGGTCTCGGTCCCGGCGCCCGACTCGAAGGCGATGTGGCGGGGAGCGAGGAGGGTGTCTCGTCCGGCGTCACCGATCTGCTTCCAGAGGAGCTTGCTGGTCGACAGGCGAGTCGGCTTCTCGAGGAGCTTCACATAGCCACGGCCGGCGACGGTGGCCGGAGCCGTGGTGGACAGGTCGCCGACGAAGAACTGGTGGTCGGGCGTCATCACCATCTCGTTGGCCGAGGCGTTGTGGCGGACAGCCATCACCTCGCGGACGCCGGTGCACCACGCCTTCACCACGGTGACCGCCTCGCCGTGCATGTTGACGACCCTGTCGCCGGCAACGATCTCCTCGATCGGCTTGTAGGTGGCATCGGCCATCAGCACCCGGGTGCCACCGGCGAAGCAACCGGGCCCTACGCCGATCTTCACGCCGTCGGCGCCGGCGGCGACGAGGGCGTCGACGGCCTCCGGGGTGACGATGTTGCCGGCCACCACCTCGATGTCGAAGGTGCCCTTGATCGTCTTCACGATGTCGAGCACGCCACGGGAGTGCCCGTGGGAGGTGTCGACGACGAGGAGGTCGACCCCGGCGGCCACGAGGCCCTCGGC
>JALYWQ010000237.1 GCA_030852625.1 Actinomycetota bacterium | reverse complement strand
GTCGAGCCACTCGGGCTCGCCCATGCGCTTGCGGGGGAAGGCGGCGCTGAAGTCGCCGACCCGCTCGATCATCCCGGCCATCATCTCGGAGTTGATGGCACCGGGGGCGATGCCGTTCACGTTGATGCGGTTGCGGGCCCACTCCACGGCGAGCACCTCCGTCATGCGGTTCATGGCCGCCTTGGTCATCGAGTAGAGCGCGGCGCCGCCGCCGGCGTAGTGGAAGGCGCCGGCCGACGAGAGGTTCACGATGCTCCCGGGCTGCTTGGCGTCGATGAGGCGACGAGCCACCTCGGTGGCGAGCAGCCACGGGCCCCGCACGTTGGTGTCGAGCACGGCGTCGACCAGCTCGAGGGGCATCTTGTGGGCCCGAGCGGCGTCGGGGATGCCGGCGTTGTTCACGAGGATCGTCACCAGCCCGAAGGCCTGCTCGGCGGCGTCGACGGCGGCGGGGATCTGCGCGGCGTCGGTCACGTCGAGCGGAACCGCTACACACGTGCCGCCGGTGGCGGTGATCTCGGTGACCAGCTCGTCGAGCCGCTCCTTGCGCCGTCCGCACGCCACCACCCGGGCGCCGGCGTCGGCCAGCGTCACCGCGAAGCGGCGACCGAGGCCGCTCGTGGCGCCGGTGACGAGGGCCACCTGCCCTGTGAGGTCGACGGGCTCGTTCATCCAGGTTCCTCCAGGGGGGTGCTGAAGACGGCCCGGAGGTCCTCCAGGCCGGCCGGCAGCTCGATCGGTGGGTCGGGGAGCGGGGTGACGCCGCGGGCGGCGCACAGCTCGGCGTAGGGCTCGGGCTCGTCGCTCCACGAGCGGGGGTCCCCGAGCATCACCTCGTAGAGGTGCACACCGTCGGGTCCGGCCTCGAACGGCCCGAACGAGGCACCGAGCGGGAGCTCCAGGTGCGTGCCCGGGCCGTGGGGGATGCCGTCGCAGCGCAGCTCGCCGTCGAGCACCACGAGGGTGTGGGGGCTGAGGTGGCCGTGGCGCCGCACGAGCATGCCGGGGTCCCAGCGGGCGAAGAGGGCCAGGTAGAGCGGGTCGGTCGACACGGCCACCCACTTCTCCCAGACGCGCGACTCGGTGCCATCGGCGTTGCGCTGGGCCTTCACCGCGATCCAGGGGACCTCGTCACCGTCCAGCGACGTGGTCCGCTGATCGAGCCCGGCTACCCGGGGAGAGGGAACGGGCAAGGCCGTCAGATCATGTAGCCGAGACGGCTGATGATCTGCTCGCCGAGCTCGGCGTCGCCCTCGACCTCGATGGTCGACCGCAGGTCGGGGGCGTTGGACCGACCGCCGCCGAGGCGGCTGAAGGTGTGCACCGGCATGCGGAGCACGACGTCGGCGGGCCGGTCGAGCTGGTCGACCACCGCGGCCCGCTCGTCGACGGCCACGTGGATCTGGCGGCCGCTCGGGCCGGTGAGGTCGAGGGTGACCCGGGAGCCGCTCGGTGCCCCGGCCTTCTTGCCGACCACGAAGCCCATGGCGGCCTGCATCTCGTCGAGCACCAGCTCCACCGCCGGGCCTTCCACGTGACCCGGGCGGCCGACGGCGTCTCGGATGTCCTGCTCGTGCATCCACGTGTCCATCACCCGGATGCGCATGAAGCGGCCGTAGCTGTCGGGACCGGCCGGCGTGAAGCTCTCCTTGGCCCAGCCCTCGTCGTCGATGGCATCGAGGGCGGCCAGCCGGGTGGTGGTGATGGCGTGGAACCGCTGGCGCAGCTCGTCGGGGGTGGCCTCGGCCAGCCCGGCGATCCACTGCTCGTTGAACGCGCCGATGTCGTTGTGCACGTGGTCGCCCCGAACGATGTCGTCGAGGGCCACCGGCGCCTCGATGCCCTCGAGCATCGACTCGGTGCCGATGAGGTGGGCCACCTGGGCGCGGACGTCCCAGCCGGGGCACGGGGTGGGCGCTTCCCAGTCCTCGGGGCGGAGCTCGGCCAGGAGGGCGTCGACGACGCCGAACTCGGCGGTGAGCGCTCCGACGACGACGTCCTTCGGCAGGTGGGTGGTCACGGTGTCTCCTTCTGGACGGTCTGCCAGTCACGGGCTTCGAGGTAGGGCCGGAAGGTGGTGGCGATGTGGCGCAGGTCGTCGGATTGCTTCGGGCGCTGGAGCTCGTAGAGGTGGGGGAACTCCCGCCACCCGCACACCAGGTCCCAGAGCCGCACGGCGGCGGGGCCGGTGGGCGGCTCGACGACGACGGGGCCGAAGAAGCACTGGTCGTCGTCGAAGCGGAGGATCGGCACGCCCCAGCCGCCGATGGCCACCACGCTGTCGTGATCGGCCTTCACCTCGTCGCTCGTGGTGGGGTCGGCGATGGCGGCGTCGACCAGCGCAGGGTCGAGGCCGAGGTCGCGCAGCAGATCGCGGGCCACTTCGGGCCGGTGGGGCTTGCGGCCCTGCACGTGGAGGGCGGTGCCCGCCGCCAGGTACCAGGCGTCGAGGAGGGCCTCGTCATCACGGCGGAGGAGGGCCCCGATGCGCATCATCGACCAGCCGTAGGACCACTCGCGCTCCCACGGGTGCTTCTTGCCCTCCTCCCGGTTGATCTCCTCGAGGGAGAAGAACCGCCAGGTGAGGTCGAGGCCGAGCTGGTCGCGGACGTCACGGATCCACAACGAGGCCTGGAAGGCCCAGGGGCACATGGCGTCGAAGTGGAACGCGACGCTCGTCGGTTGTCCCCCGGTGGCCCCCATCGAGAGGGAGTCTGCCCCTCCCCGGGGGGAGGTGCGAGCCGACCGGATGGGTTAGAAGCCGAACAGCTCGTCGATCGGGACGCCGCCGATGGTGGGCGTCTCGGGGTCCTGCGTCAGGTCGTCGCTGTCGTCGCTCTCGTCCGCCGACTGGAAGTTGATGCCGGTGTTGGCGACACCGAGGCCCCGGTTGCGGGTGCGGTTGACCTGTTGCACGACGGCGGCGGCGAGGGTGTCGCCGTCGGCCACGGACTCCTGGCGGGCCAGGTTGCGGGACTCGCTGCCGGTGGAGGTGGCGTTGCCGGTGGCCCACTCACCGGTGTTGAGACCGGTGTTGGCGATGCCGGCGCCGAGGCTGGTGACCAGCTCGAGCTGACCGATGATCTGCACGGCGGTGCCGGAGGTGACGTCGGCGACCTGCTGCACGTCGTTGTCGGCCCAGTTGCCGAGGGCCCACGCGTGACCGCTGGCGACCACGCCGGCCTCGTTGATGCCGGTGTTGGCGATGCCGAGGCCGCCGTTCAGGATGAAGGCGCCCTGGTTGAGCACGATCAGGTTGTCACCGCCGCGGGTGGTGGCGTCCTGGCCGAGGCGGGTGGTGGAGATGTTGCCGGCGCTGCCGGCCCAGCCGGTGGTGAGGCTGGTCTCACCCTCGGAGCCCACCTCGACGGAGTCGTTGTTGATCCGTCCGTCGAGGTTCTCGGCCGAGTCGTCGTTCTCGTCGGTGTTGCCGACGGCCTGGTTGATGCCGGAGTTGGACCCCGCGCCGCCGGCGTTGGCCACGCCGCCGTTGAGGGTGACCACGCCGCCGTCGGTCATGTTGAGGGTCTGGCCGGCCGCCGTCGAGGACTGGTTGCCGGTGGCGGCGGTCTCCCCCGTGCCGGGGGCGCCGTGGGCGGCGGTGGCGGACAGGAGCGTGAGCATGGCCCCGCTGCTGAGCGTGATGGCGATCTTCTTACGGCGGTCGGCTTCGCCAAGCATGTGCGGGGGTCCCTTTCGAGGAGGTCGTTCGGCCGTCCACCACGGCCTGGCAGATCGTGCCATGAGGATGTCCCACGGTGGCTGATCCCCAGGAACCGGGGCGTTTCCGGGATGCGAACATTGCCTGAACGATGCCTTACATCCCCTGGTCAGCGACCTGGGCTGGTCACGATCCGTTCAGCTGGCGACGGTAGCAGCGGCGGCGAGGAGCACGTTCCGCAACCGGGGGAGGTGCTGCGCGAACACCTCGAACACCGCGTCCATCGTGACCGCCTCGACGTCGGGGTCCTCGTCGAGGCCGGCGTCGTGGTCGGTCACCAGGCCCACCGCCGCGTAGGCCAGCCCGAGCTCGCGGGCGATCACCGTCTCGGGGTACTGGGTCATGTTGATCACATCCGCCCCGATCGACCGGTACCAGCGCGATTCCGCCTTCGTGGCGAACCGGGGCCCGTTGATGACGACCACCGTCCCCCCGTCGTGCACCGCCTCCCCGAGCCCGCCGGCCACGTCGAGCACGCCCTGCCGCGCCGCAGCGCCGTAGGGCTCCGCGAAGGCGGCGTGCTGGGGCCCGGCGTCGAAGGTGGCGTGGATGGTGTCGGCCCGGCCCGTGGTGCGGTCGATCAGCTGGTCGGGCACGAGGAGGGAGCCCGGACCCAGATCGGGCACGAGCGAGCCGCACGCGAACGAGGCCAGCACGGTGTGCACCCCGAGCTCCCGGAGGGCCCACAGGTTGGCCCGGTGGTCCACGGCGTGGGGCGGGAGCGCATGGTTCCGGCCGTGGCGGGCCAGGAAGGCCACCCGGCGTCCCTCGACGGTGCCGATGGTGATCGGCGACGACGGCGGCCCCCACGGCGTGCCGGGCTCGATGGTCGGCGCATCGCCGTCGAGCTCGTAGAACCCCGAGCCGCCGATGACGGCGACGTCGGCCTGGAGGTCGGTCGATGCCATCGCCGCGACCTCAGCCGGCCCCGAAGAGGAGGCCGTAGTTGGCCCCGTGGCGGAGGTGGTGGCCGCCGTCGATCGGGAGGTTGATCCCGGTGATCCACGACGACTCCGATCCGGCGAGGAACCGCACGGCCTCGGCGATGTCCTCCACGGTGCCCACCCGGCCGAGCGGCATGCCAGCGATGTAGTCGTCGAGCAGCGGCCCGCCGGCGGTGATGAACGACATGAGATCGTCGTCGATGATCCCTGGCTGCACGCTGTTGACGCGGATGCCGGCTTCGCCGAGCTCCTCCGCCGCGCTCTTGGTGAGCATGTCGATCCCGGCCTTGGCGGCGCCGTAGGCCCACAGCATGCGGTGGGGGAAGGCGCCGGCACCCGACGACATGGTGATGATCGACCCGCCACCGCCGGCCCGCATCGGCGCCACCGCGTGCTTGAGCGTGAGCATGGTGCCGAGCAGGTTGAGCTCGATGGTGGAGCGCAGCGCCGCTTCGTCGGCCGACTCGAGCGGGCCGATGTGGGTGGAGCCACCGGCGTTGGCGAACACGATGTCGAGCCGATCGGTGGGCTCGGCCGTGAACGCCATGGCCGCTTCCATCTGATCCTCCACGGTGATGTCGGCCACGATGTAGCGGATCGACCCGCCGTCGCCCACCGAGGGCTCGATGTGCGCCACGGCGTCCTGGAGCTTGGCCTCGGTGCGGCCGCAGATCGTGACGTGGGCACCGTCGACGGCCAACCGCGTGGCACTGCCCAGCCCGATGCCGCTCCCCCCGCCGGTGACGAGCGCGGTCTTGCCGGTGATCGACGTCATGGCGGGGCACGTTACGTCAGCGTCGGCCCGCCGGATCGGCACCTGACGCCGGTGTTAGCTTTCGCTCCCATGGCCCCTCCGGCGACCGCGGCGACGGTGGTCGACCTGCTCCGGCAGCGGGCCGAGGACGACCGGCCGGGACTGGTCGTCGACGACCAGCGCTGGACCTGGCGGGCGGTGGTCGCCGAGAGCGAGGCGCGTGCCCGGTGGTTCGCCGAGCGGCGGGGATCCGAGCCGTTCCACGTGGGCCTGCTCCTCGAGAACACGCCCGACTACCTCTTCGCCCTCTTCGGGGCCGCCCTCGCCGCCGCGCCCGTGATCGGCATCAACAGCACCCGGCGGGGGACCGAGCTGGCCCGCGACATCGTCCACACCGACTGCTCGATCGTGCTGGCCGACGCCACCAGCGCGCCGCTCGTCGAAGGGCTGGACCTCGGCGGGGCATCGGTCCACCGCGTCGACGACGCGGGCTGGCGGCAGGCGGTGCCCCATGCCGACGCCGATGCCCGCTCAGAGCTCGGGCCCGACCCGGCGCCCGAAGATCCCTTCGTCTACCTCTTCACCTCGGGCTCCACCGGCGCGCCCATGGCCGTGCGGATGTCGCACGGGCGGGCCGCCGGCATGGGCAACGCCTGCACCTGGCTCTCTGCTGACGACGTGCTCTACAGCGCCATGCCGCTCTTCCACGGCAACGCCCTCAACGCCATCGTCTTCCCGGCCCTCGCCACCGGCGCCACCATCGCCCTCCGCCGTCGATTCTCGGCGACAGCCTTCCTGCCCGACATCCGTCGCTACGGCGCCACCTTCTTCAGCACCGTCGGACGGGTGCTGGCCTACGTGCTCGCCACGCCCGAGACACCGGAGGACCGCGACCACCGCGTGGCCTTCGCCCTGGCGCCGGAGTCGTCGCCCACGGACATCCGTGCTTTCCGCCA
>JALYWQ010000210.1 GCA_030852625.1 Actinomycetota bacterium | reverse complement strand
GTGGTGCCCTCGACGGCGCGGAGGAGCTCGTCGTAGGTGCGGAAGGTGAGCGCGTTGCGGGCCTCGGGACGGTCGATCGTGATGACGCCGACGTGGTCCTGCTCCTCGTAGCGGATCTCCTGGTAGTCGCTCATGCCGGCCTTCCGGTGGGGGATCGGACGGGCCGACCGTAGTCATCCGGTGTGCTCAACTCCTGGCGATGCCGTTGTTCCGTCGCCGTCGCACCGCGGCGCTTCCCGAGGGTGCGGTCGAGCTGCTCGAACGGCGGTTCGCCCACTGGCGCCGGCTCGACGACGAGGAGCGGGAGCGGCTGCTCGAGCTCATGGCATGGGTGCTCGGCAACAAGCGCTTCGAGGCCGCGAGGGGCTTTGAGCTCGACGACACCGTGCGCATCGTGCTGGCCGCGCAGGTGGCGCTGTTCCTGCTGGGGCTCACCCCCGATCACCTGCGGCTGGTGACGAGCATCGTCGTCCACCCGACGAGCACCACCACGATCGGTGAGCGGCCCGGCCACATCGAGGGCACCTTCACCGATGATGTGCTCGACCTCGACGGCTTGGCCGAGGAGGCCTTCGGCCCGGTGCTGGTGGCATGGGACGCCGCCGCCGACGCCGCCCGCCATCCTGCCCGCGGGTACGACGTCGTCGTCCACGAGCTGGCCCACAAGCTCGACATGCTCGACGGCCTCATCGACGGCACGCCGCCGCTGCGCGGGGAGGCCCTCGCCCACTGGGTGGGGACGTTCACACCGGTGTACGACGCGCTGGTCGCCGGCGAGGACCGGTTCCCGCTCGACCCGTACGGCGCAGAGGATCCGGGGGAGTGCTTCGCGGTCGCGGTGGAGGCGTTCTTCTGCCAGCCGGTCGAGCTCCTCGAGCACGAGCCCGAGCTCTATGAGGTGCTGCGCGAGAGCTTCGGCCAGGACCCCGCCGAGCGGCAGCGCCGTCGGCCCCGCCCGCCGGCGCGCCCTCAGGCCACCTGAACCGGAGCGGCCCCGCTCTTCATGCGGTCGTTGAGGCTGCCGTCGGCGCCGAAGAACCGCTCCCGCCACTCCTCGAGCAGCGCGGTGGCGTCGTGGTCGTCGGGGTGGAAGTCGTCGCGGTTGTAGTCACGGATCCGCCGCCGCACGGCCTTGGTCAACCACGGGGACCCCGGCAGCTTGCGGAGGCTGGCCCAGGTGCGCCCGGGGTTGCGCCAGGTGGAGCCGTCGAGGGCCATCGACAGCAGCGAGCCGCTCACCGCCGCGGCGAGGAACCCAACGGTGGTGATGTTCATGACGACCCGGCGCCGGACCTGGTTGCCGCTCACGTGCTGGTACACGTCGAAGGCCACCGACTTGTGCTCGGCCTCCTCGACGGCGTGCCACATGAAGAGGTTGCGCACCTCGTCGTCGTTGAACCGGCCCATCGCCTCGGGCTCGCCGAGGAGCACCTCGGCGAGCGTGGCGGTGTAGTGCTCGAGCGCGGCGGTGATGGCGAGCTGGTGCGACTTGGGCAGCACCTTGGCGCCGACGGCGAACCCGTACTTGGTGAGGCGGTCGAGGAGCTGGGTGGGATAGCCCATCGCCGCCAGCTGTTCGTTGAAGGCTCGGTGCTCCCGCCCGTGGATGGCCTCCTGGCCGATGAAGCCGCCCACCTGCTTCTTCAGCTCGGGATCGGTGATGCGGTCGCGGTAGTTGCGGACGGCCTGCACGAAGAAGTCCTCGCCCTCCGGGAAGAGCGCGGAGAGGGTCGACACGATGTGGCTCATGGCCGGGTCGCCGCCGGCGAAGTGGTGGGGCATCGAGGGGTCGTGACGGAACTCCATCCGACGGGTCTTGATGGTGCGGGGGGCGATGGTGGCGGTCATGCGGGCTCCTGGGTGGTGGCGGACGGGGTGGTGTCGAGCGTGCCGAGGGCGCTCAGGACGGCGTTGCCGCTCTGCGGCGTGATGAGGCTGGCGACGGCCTGGGTGAGCCGGATGGTGCGCTCCTGATCGCCGAAGCCGGCGTAGCCGGAGATCACGGCTCC
Source organism: Actinomycetota bacterium (assembly GCA_030852625.1). GTDB lineage: Bacteria > Actinomycetota > Acidimicrobiia > Acidimicrobiales > VFJN01 > VFJN01. The sequence goes on along the minus strand of JALYWQ010000210.1, from coordinate 309 downwards.
CTGGACGACGGTGAAGGCCAGGTCGACGAGGGTGCGGGCGAGGAGCGGATCGTCGTCGACGGTGGGGAACACGTCGAGGAGCAGGTCGACGAGCTTCTGCTCGAAGCCCTTGCTCACCTCCTGCACCACGAGGGCGAGCTGGTGGTCGGTGCGGGCCGCCACCATCACCTCGAGCACGGCGCCGTAGCTCGGGCTCTGGGCGATCTGCCAGAGCATGGCAACGGCGGAGGCCAGGTCGCGCTGCGCACGCGGGAGCTCGGTGAAGGCGGCCCGGAACCGCTCGGCCTCGATGTCGAAGAGGTGCTCGAT
>JALYWQ010000020.1 GCA_030852625.1 Actinomycetota bacterium | reverse complement strand
ATCGCGACCTTGGTCATCCCCGCCGCCTCGGCCGCCTGGGCCTGGGCCACCAGGGTGCGACCGTCGTGCTCTTCGGAGCTGAGGAAATAGCCGATCTCGGGCACGGTGCCTCCTTCGGTTCGATGTGAACCGGTTGCCCGCCCGAGCGCCTCGTCAAACGGGCGGCCCCGTCGGCCGGGAGGTGGAGGTCAGGACCCGCCGACGGCGGCGGCGAGCCGTTCGAGCTGGCGGACCAGCGGCTGCCGCAGGGCGAGGATGGCCTCTCGGTCACCCGCCGCCACCGGGACGGTGACGAGCGCTGAGGCCGCCGCCACGTAGCAGTCGCAGGCGAAGCGGTCGTCGGGGCTCGTTGCGCCGACGAGGACGGCGATAGCGGTGGCGACTCGTTCCTGCATGGCCGCTCGTCGAGCCAGGGCCTCGGTGCCGGCGGCGTGGGCCTCCACGATGTAGAGCCGGGCGAACGGGACGTTCTCGGCCAGTGTGTCGATGTAGCTCCCGAGCGCGGCGGCGGCCTGCTCGAGGGGCGTGCCCGACTGACTGTCGAAGCCGGCCCGGAGCTGACCTTCGAGGACGTCGTTCACGAGGTCGAGGGCGTCGAGGAAGCAGGCCAGCTTGTTCTCGTAGAGCTGGTAGAAGGTCTGCCGCGAGACGCCGGCCCGGTCGAGGATGGCGGCCACGGGTGTGTCGGCGTAGCCCTGCTCGTGCATGGCGTCGGCCAGGCCCACGATGAGCCGGAGCCGCTGCGAGGCCTCGACCGCGTCGCGGGTCAGGTTGTGCCTCCCACGGGGGAGCGGCGTCAGGTCCCGGGAGTCCATCGGGCTCCGTTCTAGGGCTCGCCACGGACCGCCGCCATGTCGCGACAATCGGTAGACAGGACTGTTTGTCTACTATACGGTCGCCTGGGGGCGGCGTTCAGCAGCCGAGACATGGGGGATGCAGGTGTCGGAGAACCAGGGGATCAGTCGTCGGAGGGTGTTGCAGGGGACCGGAGCGGCGGTGGCGGCCGGCACGCTCGGTCTGTGGGGGGCGCCGCGCGCGAGTGCGGCCACCAACGGGTTCGGCCTGTCGATCGTCGACCACGCCGTGTTCGGGCGGATGCACTACTACCGCTTCGACACCGGCAACATCGGGTGGGATCCCGGCGTCAACGTGCTGCTCCCGGACGACTACTTCTCCACCAGCTGGCGGCGCTACCCCGTCCTGTACCTGCTCCACGGCGGGCTCCAGGACTTCCGCAAGTTCGACATGGAGGACGACATCCGCGGCCTCACCGCCGGGCGGCGCCTCATCGTCGTGATGCCCGACGGCGGCGGCGCCGGCTGGTACTCCAACCCCGTCAACAGCTTCGCGGGGCCGCGCAACTGGGAGTCGTTCCACCTCGGCCAGCTCGTGCCCTGGATCGACGCCAACTTCCGCACCTTCGCCGAGTACGACGGCCGAGCCGTGTCGGGGTTCTCGATGGGCGGGTTCGGCGCCCTCAAGTACACGGCCAAGTACTACGGCCACTTCGCCTCGGTCAGCTCGCACTCGGGGCCGGCCAGCCTCCGGCGCGACGGCGGACTCGTCGTCCACTGGGCCAACACCAGCTCGGCCTTCGCCGAGCTCAACGGCGGCACGGTCTACGGCGCCCCCTTCTGGAACGAGGGGCGGGTCAGCGCCGACAACCCGATCGAGCGCATCGAGAGCTATCGCAACAAGCGCATCTTCCTCGTGTGCGGGCTCGACGGCGACGTCAACGAGACGCCGGTGCGCGACGGGCAGCGGGAGTTCCGCGACCGGTTGCACGCGGCGGGCATCCCCCACGAGTGGCACGAGCTGCCCGGCGCCCACTTCGTCCGGCGCGACATGCTCCAGCGCGACGTGGACGGCGTGATCGCCCGCCTACGCAAGGCCGGGTAGGCGGAGTACCGGTTCGGACGATCGGGGGAAGGACCTCTCGGGGACACGGCCGGCGAACTCTGGTACGCCTTCGTGGGAGGCACCACCGGCGCCCTGGGAGGACCTGACATGACCGAACCACAGGACATGGTCGACAAGGCCGAGACCGCGAGTGCGAGCGAGAGCGAGAACCCCGCGATCGACTCGCCCGAGCCCAAGACCGGTCAGCGGCCGAGGACCAACCAGGACTGGTGGCCCAACCAGCTCGACCTCAGCGTCCTGCACCAGCACTCACCCCGGAGCAACCCACTCGGTGAAGGGTTCGACTACGCAGCCGAGCTGGCCACGGTGGACCTCGAGGAGCTCAAGCGCGACATCGTCGCCGTCATGCGCACGTCGCAGGACTGGTGGCCGGCCGACTACGGCCACTACGGCCCGCTGTTCATCCGCATGACCTGGCACCAGGCCGGCACCTACCGCATCGAGGACGGTCGAGGCGGCGGCGGTGACGGTTCGCAGCGCTTCGCACCGCTGAACAGCTGGCCCGACAACGCCAACCTCGACAAGGCCCGGCGTCTGCTCTGGCCGGTGAAGCAGAAGTACGGCTCGAAGGTCTCGTGGGCCGATCTGCTCGTGCTGGCCGGCAACGTGGCCCTCGAGGACATGGGCTTCGAGACCTTCGGCTTCGCCTTCGGCCGCGAGGACATCTGGGAGCCCGAGGAGATCTTCTGGGGGCCTGAGGACACCTGGCTGGGTGACGAGCGCTACGCCGAGGACGATCCGCTCGACTTCGGCGACGCCCCGTTCGGCGCCGTGACGATGGGCCTCATCTACGTCAACCCGGAGGGTCCGAAGGGCAACCCGGACCCCCTTGCGGCGGCCCACGACATCCGGCTCACCTTCGCCCGCATGGCCATGGACGACGAGGAGACCGTCGCGCTGATCGCGGGAGGGCACACCTTCGGCAAGACCCATGGCGCCGGCGATCCCGATCTGGTCGGACCCGAGCCCGAGGGCTGCCCGGTCCACGCCATGGGCCTGGGCTGGAGGAACGAGCACGGCACGGGACGTGGCGCCGACACCATCACGAGCGGGCTGGAAGGCGCCTGGACCCCCACGCCCACGCAGTGGGACAACAGCTTCTGGGACACCCTCTTCGCCTGGGAGTGGCAGCTGACGGCGAGCCCGGCCGGTGCCAAGCAGTGGCAGCCGTCGAACCCCGAGGCCCAGGAGCTCGTCCCCGACGCCCACCTCGACGGGGTGAAGCACCCGCCGATGATGGCCACCACCGACCTGGCCCTGCTCGCCGACCCTGCCTATCGGGCCATCTCCGAGCGGTTCCGCGACGACCCGGCCTACTTCGCCGACGCCTTCGCGCGGGCGTGGTTCAAGTTGCTCCACCGCGACATGGGCCCGATCTCCCGCTACCTCGGGCCCTGGGTCCCGGAGCCGCAGCTCTGGCAGGACCCCGTCCCGGCCGTCGACCACGACCTCGTCGGCCCATCCGAGATCGAAGCGCTGAAGGCCATGGTGCTGGACTCGTCGCTCACCGGGTCGCAGCTGGTGCGCACGGCCTGGGCCTCGGCATCGACCTATCGCGACACCGACAAGCGTGGTGGCGCCAACGGCGCTCGGATCCGCCTCGCGCCCCAGAAGGACTGGGACGTCAACGAGCCGGCCGAGTTGGCGCAGGTGCTGTCGGTGCTGCAGGAGATCCGGGACGGGTTCAACGGCTCCCAGACCACCGGCGTGCGCATCTCCCTCGCCGACCTGATCGTCCTCGCCGGCAGTGCGGCGGTGGAGCAGGCCGCCAACGACGCCGGTCACGACGTGACCGTCCCGTTCACCCCCGGACGCACCGACGCCAGCACGGAGCAGACCGACGCCGATTCGTTCGCCGTGCTCGAGCCGAAGGGCGACGGGTTCCGCAGCTACGTCCGGGCCGGCGACAAGTTGCCGCCGGAGCAGCGGCTCCTGGACAAGGCCAATCTGCTCAGGCTCTCGGCGCCGGAGATGGCCGTGCTGGTCGGTGGCCTGCGATCGCTCGGCGCCAACGTGGGCGGCGCGAGCCACGGGGTGTTCACCGATCGTCCCGGGGTGCTCACGAACGACTTCTTCGCAGGGGTCCTCGACCCCGGGGTTGAGTGGGTGACCTCGGCCACCGAAGGCGTCTACGAGGGCCGGGACCGCTCGACCGGGCAGGCCCGTTGGACGGCCACCGCTGTCGACCTGGTGTTCGGTTCCAACTCGCAGCTGCGGGCCATCGCCGAGGTGTACGGCGCATCCGATGCCGGCCCGAAGTTCGTCCGAGACTTCGTCGCCGCGTGGGACAAGGTGATGATGCTCGACCGCTTCGACGTGCGCTGATCCGGGGCCCTCCGAACAA
>JALYWQ010000176.1 GCA_030852625.1 Actinomycetota bacterium | reverse complement strand
GGCGACGCGGTGTCGATCGACCTCCGCTACGACGCCGTGATGGAACCGCATGTGGTGATGGCCGACCGGGAGGCCGGCCACTTCGACCAGCTCGGCCGCCTCACCGGCACGATCACGCTGTCGGGGGACACGGTGGAGGTGGGGGACCTCGCCATCCGGGATCGCTCCTGGTACGTGCGCGACGACCGCCGCTCCCTCCGGGCCGGCTACACCTACGGCGCGGCGGGCGACGACCACCACTTCCTCGTGTTCACCCAGCCAAGCGGCGCCGAGGACACCGGGCCGGTGGTCGGGGGCTACCTCCTGCGGGACGGCCAGAAGGCGGCCATCACGAGCGGGACCCGCACCATCGCCAGCCGTCGCCGGGGCCACCCCGACGAGGTGGCGATCGATGCCGTGGACGAGCTGGGTCGCTCGCTCGCCGTCACTGGCCGGGTGGCGGCCTCGATGGCCAGCCAGTCGACCCCCGCCATGTTCTCGTGGATGAGCATCGTCGACTGGTCGATCGACGGCGCGACCGGCCACGGCGAGGACCACGACGTGTGGTCGCCGGACCTGCTGGCCCGCCCGGCCCGCTGACGAGAGGACCTTGCCGCGCCGGATCAGCGGGTGGGCGCGATGACCGTCTCGCCGAAGCGCTGGAGGGCCTCGCCGATGCCGGCGGCGTCGAAGGCCAGGGGCGGGATGACGGCTCGGTGCACGCCGAGGGCGGTCAGTCGCTCGACCTCGGCCACTGGGTCGGAGCCGAAGAACGCCTCGCCGGTGACCGTGACCTCGACGGCATCCGGATCCCGGCCCGCCTTCTCGGCGTGCTCCCGCACGATCGCGAGCAGGTGGGGGAGATCGGCCTGGTTCCCGGGGAAGAACCCGTCGCCCAGCCGGCCGGCCCGCCGGGCGGCGACCTCGCTGTGGCCACCGATGTGGATCGGCACCGTGCCGTTGGCCGGGAGCGGGCGGCTGACGGCCCGCTCGTAGGTCACGAAGTCGTCCTGGTAGGTGGTCTCCTCGCCTTCCCACAGCGCCCGCATGGCCCGGATGTAGCTGTCGGTGCGGGCGCCCCGCTTCTCCCACGGGACGTTGAGGGCGTTGAACTCCTCCTCGAGCCAGCCGGTGCCGACGCCGAGCATCACGCGACCACCGGAGAGCAGGTCGAGGGACGCGACCTCCTTGGCCAGGATGGCCGGGTTCCTCTGCGGGAGCACCAGCACGCCGGTGCCCAGCTTGAGCGTGGTGGTGTGGGCGGCGATCCAGGTGAGCCAGATCAGCGGATCGGGCAGATCCATGTCGTTGGGCGCCGGCATCCGCCCGCTGGGATCGTAGGGGTAGGTCGACTCGTAGTCGGCCGGCACGAGCACGTGCTCCACCGTCCAGACCGAGTCGAAGCCGGCGGCCTCGGCGGCCTGCGCGATGGCGATGGCCGCCTCGGGCCGGCTGAACGAGAGGATGTTGGCGAAGCTGACTCCGAACTCCATGGCGCCAGTCTCCTAGAAACCGAGGTCGAGGGGGCCGCCCGTGAGCGTGCTGATGGCCTGCACCTTGCAGGTGACGGCCTCCACCTTGGCGACGGAGCCTCCGTCGACGTGCGCGAAGCCCGACACGCCCATCACGCCGGTCCGGCCGAGGTGGGGTTCGTAGGCCTCGCCGAGGCCACCCCGGTAGGTGCCGGTGAGGGTGACGTGGAACGGCACGCGTGAGCCCGCCGAGAAGAGGTCGTCGACCACGACGTCGGTGACGTCGAAGATCGGCTCGTAGGTCACGCCCTCGACGCGCGTGTCGTCGATCTCCACGTCGGCGGCGTCGGCCAGGTCGCCCTTCTGCAGCCACGCTCGCACGACCTCCTCCGCCGTGGGATCCGGGTCGACCGGCTGCGTCCACATCCATGGGTCGAGGTGCGGGGGCAGGATGGGGTCGGGCGTGCGCGTGGCCACCTGGCGGCGCATCGAGAAGTAGTCCTGCTCCACCCAGTTCTCGACGAGCTTGGTGCCGTTCCACTTGTAGAGGCCGATGCCCCGCCAGCAGGTGAGCTCCCGCCGGTCGCCCTCCACGGTCATGGCGGCGTGCTCGCTGAAGTGCATGGCCAGCCGGTCGCCGTTGAGCACGAACTCGTGGACCACGAGCCCCAGGCCGGGGGCGGTGTCGAAGATCATCGCCACGCCGGGCTTGTAGGCCTCGTCGCGGGGGAGCTGCATGCCGAAGCTGTTCACGACGTAGGTGTCGTCCATGAAGTCGTCGCAGACCGACTGGTCGTGGGAGTTCGTGTAGTCGATGCAGTAGGCGCGCATCAGGCGGACGAAGGGGTGCATGGGGGTGTTGTAGCACACGAGTCAGCTGGCGTTATCTGTGCTGTAGTGGGCGGCGTCCGGAGGCACCGGACGTACGATCTGCGGTGTCCCGCAGGCCCCACGAGGAGCGTGAGCACCCGGTGTTGATCCGCAACGACGTGCCGGAACGGCGCTGGGGGGGCAAGGAGCGCCTCGACAACGAGGACGATGCGCGGGAGCGGCTCCTCAACGCCGCCGAGGCCTGCTTCGAGCGGTTCGGCCTCCGGCGCACCACCATCGACGACGTGGCCCGCGAGGCCAAGGTCTCCCGCAGCACCGTGTACCGCTACTTCGATGGGCGAGGCGATCTGATCGTGGCCGCCTACATGCGCGAGGGCGACCAGGTCAACGAGAAGCTCAAGGCCCTCCTCGACAAGCCCGGTCCCTTCTCCGAGCGGCTCCTCAAGGCCACGATGCGCTCCATCGAGTCGATCCGCAGCGGCAAGTACCTCCCGCTCATGCTCACGCCCGAAGGCGCCATGCTGGCCTCGAAGGCCGTCACCGCCTCGACCGCGTTCTACGAGCAGACCCGCCGCACGATGGGGCCGTACCTCGAGGCGGCCCAGGCCAAGGGCGAGGTGCGCGAGGACCTCGACCTCGACGACTTCAACGAGTGGATGCTCCGGATCGTGTTCTCCTTCGCCATGATCGACAGCCCGGCCAAGCACGACCAGAAGCACATCAAGCACATGCTGGCCACCTTCCTCGTGCCGGCCCTCGAGCCATAGCCCAACGTCGCCGGCGGCGGGCACTACGGGATGATTGACGGATTCTGTTCCAATCCCTACCCTCGGCCCGGATGAGCATCGAACGCGAGTGGGTGTCCCTCGAGTCGCCCACGTCGCCCCGCGCCGGGCACGGCAGCCGGCCCTGCCAGGGCATCTACCACCGGCCCGCGGGCGTCCGTCCCACCACCGCGTTCATCGCCACCCATTACAACGTCGACTTCGCCGAGCACTACATGGCCGACTTCCTGGCCGAGCGGGGCTACGGCTTCCTCGGGTGGAACACGCGCTACCGCGGCAACGAGGCCTACGTGCTCATCGACCAGTCGTTGGTCGACATCGGCGTGGGGGTGCGCTGGCTCCGTGAGGTCGCCGGCGTGGACACGGTGGTCCTCCTCGGCAACTCCGGTGGCGGCTCGCTGATGGCCGCCTACCAGTCGCAGGCCGTCGACCCCAACGTGCAGCCGGCCCCGGGGCTCAAGCTCCCAGACGCGGCGCTCGACCTGATCCCGGCCGACCTCTACATCGCGCTCAACGCCCATCCCGGCCGGCCCGACGTCCTCACCGGGTGGATGGACCCGTCGATCGTCGACGAGGCCGACCCACTCTCTGTCGATCCGGAGCTCGACCTGTTCGCCGACGGGCGGGAGGCGCCCTACGACCCGGACTTCATCGAGCGCTACCGCGCCGCCCAGGTGGCCCGGAACCACCGCATCACGGCGTGGGCCCACGAGGAGCTCGACCGGCTGAAGGGCGGCGGCGCCTTCGACCGCATCTTCGCCATCCACCGCGTCTACGCCGACCCCCGCTTCCTCGACCTCACCCTCGATCCCAGC
>JALYWQ010000173.1 GCA_030852625.1 Actinomycetota bacterium | reverse complement strand
GCCAAGGCCCGCCAGGTGTCGAAGGACGAGCCGAAGGTCACCTTCGCCGACGTGGCCGGGTGCGACGAAGCGGTCGAGGAGCTCCAGGAGATCAAGGAGTTCCTCCAGAACCCCGCCCGCTTCCACGCCATCGGCGCCAAGATCCCCAAGGGTGTCCTGCTCTACGGGCCTCCCGGCACCGGGAAGACCCTCCTCGCTCGGGCCGTGGCCGGCGAGGCCGGCGTGCCGTTCTTCTCCATCTCCGGCTCCGACTTCGTGGAGATGTTCGTCGGCGTCGGCGCCAGCCGGGTGCGCGACCTCTTCGAGCAGGCCAAGGCCGCCGCCCCGTCGATCATCTTCGTCGACGAGATCGACGCCGTCGGCCGTCACCGCGGCGCCGGGCTCGGCGGCGGTCACGACGAGCGGGAGCAGACGCTCAACCAGATGCTCGTCGAGATGGACGGCTTCGATCCCCGCAGCGGTGTGATCCTCATCGCAGCGTCGAACCGGCCCGACATCCTCGACCCCGCTCTTCTGCGCCCGGGGCGCTTCGATCGCCAGATCGTGGTCGACCGGCCTGACCTCGAGGGCCGCAAGGCCATCCTCGACGTCCACGCCAAGGGCAAGCCGCTCGAGTCCAACGTGCGCCTCGACGTGCTGGCCCGGCGCACCCCCGGCTTCACCGGCGCCGACCTCGCCAACCTCATGAACGAGGCCGCCCTCCTCGCGGCCCGCCGCAACCTGCAGCTCATCGGCCACGCAGAGCTCGAAGCCGCCATCGACCGGGTGATGGCCGGGCCCGAGCGCAAGAGCCGGGTGATGAGCGAGGACGAGAAGAAGGTCATCGCCTACCACGAGGGCGGCCACGCGCTGGTGGGCCACGTCCTCCGGGGCACCGACCCGATCCACAAGGTGTCGATCGTCGCCCGAGGCCGCGCCCTCGGCTGGACCCTCGCCCTGCCCACGGAGGACAAGTACCTCCGCACCCGCAGCGAGCTCGAGGACTCGATGGCCATGCTGCTCGGTGGCCGGTCCGCTGAGGAGCTGGCGTTCGGCGAGATCACCACCGGCGCCTCCGACGACATCGAGCGCTGCACCGACATCGCCCGCGGGATGGTCACGCAGTACGGCATGAGCGACAAGCTCGGCCCGCAGCAGTTCGGCAAGGAGCGGGGCGAGGTCTTCCTCGGCCGCGACATGAACCACGAGGCCAACTACTCGCCCGAGGTGGCCGGGATCGTCGACAGCGAGGTCCGCCTCCTCATCGACACCGCCCACGACCGGGCCCGCGCCATCCTCGAGGCCCACCGCGGCACCCTCGACCGGCTGGCCCGCTCGCTCATCGAGAAGGAGACCCTGGAGGACGCCGACCTGGCCGAGATCTTCGGTCCGCTCGACAAGGGCACCGGCATCGATCTCCCGGCTCCCACGCCCACCGAGGAGCCGGCTCCCATCGAGCCCGAGCTCGTCGGGGCCGGGTCCACCGTGGCCGTCGCCGAGCCCGACCCGGTCGCCGTCCCCGAAGCCGCTCCCGCCCCGGTCCCGGACACCGCGCCGGCTCGACGGTGGTGGCAGCGCCGCGTCGTCCGATCGCCCCGGCCCAGCGGCACCTGAGCCGATGGGTGCCAACGGGCGGGTCCGCGCCCCGATCGAAACGCCGATGGATCTCGACCGCATCGCCAAGGCGGTGCGCGAGATCCTCGAGGCCATCGGCGAGGACCCCGACCGCGACGGGCTGCTCGACACCCCGGAGCGGGTGGCGCGGATGTACGCCGAGGTCTGCTCCGGTCTCCACGAGGAGCCCGGCGAGCACCTCACGGTCACCTTCGACGCCCACCACGACGAGATGGTCCTGGTGCGGGACATCCCGCTCCAGTCGCTCTGCGAGCACCACCTCGTGCCGTTCATGGGCATGGCCCACGTCGCCTACATCCCGGGCAAGGACGGCCGCATCACCGGCCTCTCGAAGATCGCCCGCCTGGTGGAGGGCTACAGCAGGCGACTGCAGGTGCAGGAGCGCCTCACCGGCCAGATCGCCGACGCCATGGAGGCCACCCTCGAGCCACGCGGCGTGATGGTCGTGATCGAGGCCGAGCACCTCTGCATGTCGATGCGCGGCGTGAAGAAGGCCGGTTCCACCACCGTCACCTCAGCGGTGCGGGGGCTCTTCCGCGAGAACATCGCCACGCGCGAAGAGGCCATGCGCTTCCTCGTTCGCCGTTCGTCCTGACCCGTCAGCCATCGGAACGTCCTGAAAGGGCCTGGATGGGCCCGAACTTGGTCGGTCTCGGCGTCGTAGACTGCCGGGGTGCTTCCGCTTGTCATGGGTGTCGTGAACGTGACCCCCGATTCGTTCTCCGACGGCGGACGGTTCAGCACCACCGAGGCCGCCATCGCCCACGGCCGAGCGCTCGTCGCTGACGGAGCCGACTGGGTCGACGTGGGCGGGGAGTCCACAAGACCGGGTGCCGAACCGGTGCCCGAGCCGGTCGAGCTCGAGCGCGTGCTCCCGGTCGTGGAGGCCCTGGCCGCCGACGGCGTGCGGGTCTCGATCGACACCCGGAAGCCGGCCGTCGCCCGTGCTGCAGTGGCCGCCGGCGCCTCGCTGATCAACGACGTGAGCGCGTCGCTCGACGACGTCGCCGCCGAGCTCGGCGTGCCGTGGGCCGCCATGCACGCGCAGGGCGACCCCCGCACCATGCAGCACGACCCCCGCTACGACGACGTCGTCGCCGAGGTGGGCGAGTTCCTCGTCGAGCGGGCCGAGCGGGCCCTCGCCAACGGCGTGCCCGAGGTGTGGATCGACCCCGGCATCGGCTTCGGGAAGACCGAACGCCACAACCTGGAGCTCCTCGCCCACCTCGACCGACTCGTCGCCACCGGCCACCCGGTGCTCGTGGGCACGAGTCGCAAGGCGTTCCTCGGTGCGCTGCTCGGTCGCTCGGACGGCTCGGAGCGCCCGGCGCCCGTCGACGACCGTTTGGAAGGCTCGCTCGCCACGGCCACCTGGGCCATGGCCAGCGGCGCGCAGATGGTGCGGGTGCACGACGTGCGGGCCACCCGGCAGGCCGCGCTGGTGATCGGTGGAGCAATCGACAAGGAGCGCGCCGCATGAGCGCGCGGCCGGCGGAGTGGAGGGAGTACGTACCGTGCCGATGAAGGGCAAGTGGGCACAGGGGATCGAACCCCGGAACTTCGCGTGGATCCTGAAGGACAAGCTCGCGGTGTGCGAGCGTCCCGGCGGCTACGGCGCCAACCACCGCCGCGTGCGGCGGCAGGAGGAGATCATCTGGATCCGTGAGCAGGGGTTCACCCGCGTCATCACGCTGATCCCGTCTCCCCACAACCTCCACAACTACGACGAGCTGGGGGTCGCATGGCGGCACCTGCCGTTCGGGCCGCAGAGCGATCCGTTCCAGGTGGCCAGCACGCTGTTCCCGGAGCTGGCCTCGCTGCTCGCCGGCGGGGGCAAGGTCCTCGTCCACCAGGACGAGCTGTCCGATCGCGTCGCCGGGCTGATGGCCGGCTACCTCCTGTGGTCGGGCGTCGTCCCCCTCGCCCCGCAGGCCACCTCGGTCGTGGAGCGGCTGCTCTCGCGTCAGATGGGGCCGCTCGGTCGCGACCTCGTGGCGATGGCCGGCACCGTCCCCCACTGATCCTCCGATGAGCGCGGACGACCGGATCGAGCTCCGCGGCCTCCGCCTCACGGGCATCGTGGGCGTCCTGCCCCACGAGCGGGTGACGCCCCAACCCCTGGAGGTCGACCTCGACCTCCACCTCGACGTGGCCGAGGCCGCCGCATCCGACGACCTGGCCCACACCGCCGACTACGGCGCGGTGTGCGACGCCGTCGAGCGGGTGGTCGCCACCACGACGTTCCAGCTGCTGGAGGCGTTGGTGGTCGCGATGGCCGACGCGGTGCTGGCGGTGGACGACCGCCTCGACGCCGTCACGGTGGCGGTGCGGAAGCTCGAGCCACCGACGTCGCAGCAGCTCGCCACCTCGGGCGTGCGCGTCACGCGCTCGCGAGCGTGATGGCCCGGGCGTTCCTCGGCCTCGGCTCGAACCTCGGCGACCGGGCCGCCCTCCTCCGGGACGCCGTCGCAGCGCTCGACGACGTGGTGGCCGTGTCGCCCGTCTACGAGACCGATCCGGTGGGCGGGCCCGAGCAGGGCGCCTTCTTCAACATCGTGGTGGAGCTCGACACCCGTCGATCGGCTCGACAGCTGCTGGCGGAGTGCGGGCGGCTCGAACGGGCCGCCGACCGGCGACGGGAGGTGCGTTGGGGGCCCCGCACGCTCGACGTCGACGTGCTGTGGGTGGACGGTGAGGTGGTGGACGAGCCCGACCTCGTGGTGCCGCACCCCCGCATGTGGGAGCGCCGGTTCGTGATCGCCCCGTTGGCCGACCTGGCCCCCGACCTCGTGCCGCCCGATCGGCTGGCGGCCACCGTCGGCGAGGTCCGGCAGCTCGGCCCCCTGGAGGACGTGGCGTGAGGCGGGTGCGCATCATCGGCCCCGGCCGGGCCGGTCGGTCGCTCCACCTCGCGCTGACCCGCGCCGGGTGGGCGGTGGAGGACCTGCTCGGTCGTGACGACGATCCCAAGGCCGCCGCCGACGGCGTCGACCTCGTCGTGCTCGCCACCCCCGACGCCACCGTGCCCGTCGTCGCCGACCGCATCGAGCCGAGGGCCGGGGTCGTCGTCGCTCACCTCTCGGGGTCGCTCGGGCTGGCCCCCCTCCAAGCCCACGCCGAGCGGGCCGTGGTGCATCCGCTCGTCGCCCTGCCCGATCCCGACCGCGGCGCCGAACGGCTGGTCGGCGCCTGGTACGGCATCGCCACCGAAGGCCACCCGATGGCCATGGAGGTCGTGAGCGCCCTCGGCGGCCGGGCCGTCGACATCGCCGAGCGCGACTGGGTCCGCTACCACGCCGCCGCCGTGATCGCCTCGAATCACCTCGTGGCCCTCCTCGGGCAGGTGGAGCGGGTGGCCGGTGAGATCAGTGCGCCGCTCGAGGCCTACCTCGACTTGGCGCGCGGGAGCCTGGAGGACGTCGCCGCTGTCGGTCCCGCCGCGGCCCTCACCGGACCGGTGCGACGCGGCGACCACGACACCGTGGCCCGCCATGTCGCGGCCCTCGACGCCGACGAGGTACCCGCGTATGAAGCGATGTCTCGAGAGGCCGGGCGGCTGTGCCCCTGACCACGATCGCCACCATCGCCGAACTGCGCCAGCTGCTCGATGGCGAGCGGGCCGCGGGGCGCACGGTCGGCTTCGTGCCCACGATGGGGTTCCTCCACGACGGCCACGCGTCGCT
>JALYWQ010000128.1 GCA_030852625.1 Actinomycetota bacterium | reverse complement strand
ACGACTACGTCGCCGACCCCGATCCGACCACCATCACCCTCACCGACGTCCTGCCCCGGATCCGGGTCGACGAGACCGTCGATCCGGCGTCCCGCAAGACCCCCGGTGGGGACTTCACGTGGACGGTGACCGTCACGAACGAGTCGAAGGCCTCCTCCGACCCCATCCAGATCCTCTCGCTCCGCAACGAGCTCACGCTCGACCTGGAGAAGGAGGAGGACTGCCGTGACAACGTGCTCGGCGAGGTCCTCGATGTCGGCGAGTCGGTGTCCTGCACCTTCACGACCAAGGTGGAGGGGCCCGACGGCAAGGTCGCAACGGATGTCGTGGTGGTCACCGCTCGGGACGACGAGCTGAACACGGTGTTCGACTTCGGCAACGCCGCCGTCAGCCTCACCGCTGCCGACGCTGTGCCGCCGACGACCACCCCGACCACGGGTAAGCGCACGACGATGCCCATCACGGGTGCCAACAGCGGCACCACGGCGGCTGCCGCCATGCTCTTCGCCGGCCTGGGCCTCGTGCTCACCGGTGGTGGCATGCAGCAGGCGCCTGAGCTGGCCCTCGAGGGTCAGCGCCGCCGGCGTCGCCGCCGGTAGGCGCCACCGGCCGTACGGTCGAGCTCGATGACCGCGGTCACGCACCACGCGTGGCCGCGGTCATCGGCGTTTTCGCCCTCCCTCCGATCCGGGTGAAGCATCCATGGGCCCCCTGAACCTCACCGTCACCCTGATCGTCGTCGCCGTGCTCGTCTGGGAGCTGAGCGGCCTGGTCCGGCCCGACCGCCTCCTGCCCGGCCTCGAGGCCCCGCCGAGCCCGGGCGCCCCGCACCCGACCTGGCAGTCCTACGTGCTGCTCCCCGCTCCCCTGCCGGCCGATGCCGACACCGCCCAGGTCGACCGGGCCGTGGCCACGCTGCTCGCCGGGCACCCCACCGTCCAGGTGGTGGTGATCGACCGGGGCGATCCCGGACCGGTGGTGGCCCGTTCGGATCGCGTGGCGGTGGTGCACGTCGTCGGCCCCGAGGACCACGACAACATCGGCGCCTTCCTCAACGCCGGCCTCGACGTGGTGCTGCACGATGTGCAGCGCCGAGCCCTCGATCCCGATGCGGTCGTGGTGGGCGTGCTCGACCTCGGCAGCCGGCTCCCCGGCACCGCCGTCGACGCCGTGGTCGAGCGCCTGCAGGATCCGACCGTCGCCGCGGTGCAGCTCGAGGTCCGGGCGACGCCCCGAGCGGTGGCCGAGCTCGACGCCCGCTACCTCTCGGGCTGGGCAGCGTCGGTGGCGCCGCGCGCCCGGACGGAGTGGTTCGGTGCGCCGTCGCACCCTCGCCACGGGCACTTCCACCGGCTGAGCGCCCTCCTCAAGGTCGACGACCGGCCGTGGTGGACCACGGTGCCGTCCCACGACGTCGACCTGGCCCTGTCGTACCTGGTCGACGGCTGGTCGTTGCTGACGGCCCCCGACATCGTGGTGGCCGAACCACCGGTCACGCGGCTGCGCGACGCCCTCCGCATCCGCACTCGGGCCATGCACGCCGGGCTGAACAGCACCCTGCGCCTCCGGGAGCTCTGGCGGTCACCCGACATCGACAACAAGCTCCTGGCGCGCACCACCGCTCGGATCGTGTCGCACTGGTTCCTCACCGTCGCGACGCTGTTCCTCGTGTACGGCGCCGTGCAGCTCCTCCTCGCCGTTCCCCGGGGCGACCTGGGGCACCTCGGGCTGGCACCGACCGTGCTCCTGGCGTTCATGGCCTCCCGTCTGGTCGTGTTCGTCGTGGCGCTGTGGACGGCAGTGCGATTGCGGCTCGGCGCCGGGACCGAGCCTTCGGTGGCCCTCGGCCTCACGCTTGCGGCGCCGTTCTCGGTGCTCGGGAACTTGCGGGCCATCGGTCGGTCGATCTTCCGCCTCGGCGGCTACGTCGGGGTCGACGAGTTCCAGGTGAGCGGCATCGGCCTGGCCGTGGCCCGGCCGGCCTCGTCGATCCCGACACCGATCCCGACCCTGGCCGACCTGCCGCCCGGCCCCGTCCGCCTGCGGGCGCGGATCACCGAGACCCGAGCCCGGCCTCGACGCCGCCGTTGAGCGCACGACCAGGGCCGAGCGTCCCCGTGCTGCGCCGGTCGCCAGCGGTACGATGACGGACCGCATGCTGCGCAGGAGCAAGGACCCCGATGGGCTGAAGCGGTCCCGACCGCTCGAACCGTTGGACATCGCCGCGCTCGTGCGCCAGGACCGGTCCAGCTCCGAGGACCCGTTCGAGCCCGCTCGGCCAGCCGCGCAGCCGGACCCCAACCCCCTCGAGGGCTGGGAGCAGATCACCAGCTTCCAGAAGCTCGACGCACCCCTCGTGGCAGAGCTGGCCCGCGCCTCGATGTCCTCGAGCGGCGTGGTGGTCCTCCAGAGCGGCGAGGTGGCCGTCGGCGCCATGCTGGCGAGCCTGGCCATCCGCGGCCACGACGACTTCCTCCAAGCGCTCATCATCACCGGCCAGGCCGAGTTGCGCCTCCACCGCTACGCCACCGGCCAACTGGAACCCACCAACGTCCACCGCATGCGCTCGATCGCCGACGCCCTCCGGGCCCTCGCCTGGTGCGCAGCCACCGGCAAGGAAGGCACCTTCGAGCTCGTCGCCAACGACGGACGGGGCGGGCCGGTGGCGATCGGTGCGTCGCGGTTGCACGAGCTGCGCTGGCTGCAGCCACCGCCGGCCTCGTCGCCGCACGATGCCCCGTGGGCCGAGATCACCAGCCAGGACCCGCCCCCCGGTGCCGACCCCCGGTGGTGGAAGGCCCAGCTCGGCAAGCCCCTGTCGAAGCCGGCCTCGACCACCCTGCCCACCTTCGCCGACGTCGAGCTGCCGGCACCACCGCCCACCATCACCCCGTCCTCCTTCACCGGTCCGGGGGCGACGGAGGTGGTGACCAGGGACGACGAGCCCGAGCCCCTGCTCACGAAGGCCGATGCCGCCGAGCTCTACGACGTGGTGGCGGTGTCGGTGAGCAAGGCCCTCTCGGAGGCGTTGCTGGAGCTGGAGATCGACGCCGGCGCCATCGAGCAGCTGCGAGAGAACCCCACTCTCGACGACACCCTGGCCAAGGTCATCGAGGTGGAGCAGATCCTGCACCACCTGGGCCCGCTGAACCGCCAGATCCACGAGCTCACCACGGTGATCGAGGACCTGCACGACACCATGCGCTCGATCGTCCGGCAGCAGTGGGAGTCGGCGCCCCCGCAGAACTACTGGAACCGCAGCCAGCGGGCCGCCGACGAGCTCCAGCGCTCCGTCGACGAGCTGGCCAGCGAGCTGCGCTCTCGACTCCCCCGCTCCCTCGCCGACTGACGGGCGCCCCGCGAGGAGGGCGCGTCAGAAGACAATCGTCGGATCGGTGGTGGTCGGCTCGGTTGGGGGCGTGGTTGGGGTCGTCGCTGGTGGGTTCGTCGGCGGTGTTCCCGGGGTGACCAACGGAGGCTGTGTCGGCGGAGTGGCCGGAGTCGTCGGAGGCGAGGTTGCGGGCGGTGTGGTGGCCCTTGGAGTCGACGACTTCTTGGTGGGCTGCGTGGTGGGCTTGCTGGTGGTGGTGACCTCGTCGATCGGCACCACCGGCACGGAGGTGACGTCGTCGGCCGGCAGGAGGGGCGCGGTGATGAACGGGTTCGTGGTGACCGACACCGACGGCACCGTCACCGGCGCCTCCGGCTCATCGTCGCCCTTGTCGTCGGGGAGGAAGAACACCGCCCCGACCGCGACGAGGAGGGCCAGCCCCACCCACGTGAGCAGCCGGCCGTTGCGACGGCGGCGATCGATCTCGTCCTCGTCCTCGGGACTGACGACCAGGCTGCGACGGGCGATCGGCTCCACCGTGCGGGCTTGGAGGAGGATCGGCGCAGCGGCGACCGGCTCATCGAGCGGTGGCGCCGGCGGGTCGTCGAGATCGGCGCCCGGGTCGAGGATCGGGAGCGGACCCGACCGGACCCGCTCACCCTCGGTTCGGATGTCCTCGATGCGGTCGTCGAGGTTCTGGATGGCCGCCTGGAGGGCCACCGCGGCCTCGCCGAACCCGTCGGGGTCGTCCCCGTCGGCGTCGTCGATGACGTCGTCCTCGTCGGCCGGCGCCAGGTGGCCCGGCGGCAGGTGCCGGCCCCGTTCAGGGGCGGTTCCGGGGCGTTCCCAGTCGGCCGGCGACTCCTTGCCGGTGAGGAGCTGCTCCCAGCGGGACACGTCACCGAGGGAGCGCTCGAGCTCGTCGAGGGCGTCGATGACCTCCGGGCGGACCGGGTTCACGCGCGTGCGGGCGCGGATGGTCGCCTGTCGACGGCCGTCGGGCGGCTGCGAGGAGGGGGGTGTGGGCACGATGCTTCCGGGTTGAACCCTGCCCGACGGAAAGGTCGGCCGGACGATCGTACTTCGGTGACCCGGGAAATCCTGGGCAGCGGGGGTCCGGCGCCCCGGCCGGTCGGCCCCGGGGCGGTAGCGTGCGGGGCTGAGTTCCCGGATCGAAGGATGACGATGGCCGACGACGACAAGCCCGACACGGACCCGACCGCCAGCGGTCCGACCTCCGCGTCCGAGGGGTCGGCGGCCGAAGAACTGCTCACCTCGGGTCCTCGGCGCCGCCGGCGCCCGCCCCGCTCCTGGTCGACGACCTCGCAGCC
>JALYWQ010000101.1 GCA_030852625.1 Actinomycetota bacterium | reverse complement strand
CCTCACGACGGTGGCCACCACGGGGCCGACGCCCACCGAGCTCGACCCGGGCCTGGCCCGGGCCTTCGAGCGGGCCCAGGACGAGGCCAACCGCGCCGGTCACGACCTCACGATCAACTCCGGCTTCCGCTCCGCCGGCGAGCAGCAGGCACTGCTGGCCCGCGAGACCATCAAGCGGGGTTCGCTCGCCGCCGCCCTCGTGTGGGTCTTCCCGCCCGACCGGTCGATGCACGTACAGGGGTTGGCCGTCGACGTCGGCGACGGACCCGCCGCCGACTGGCTGGCCGCGAGAGGCGCCCGCTTCGGCCTCTGCCGGACGCTCGACTGGGAGTGGTGGCACTTCGAGTGGCGGGCGCGCTGGGAGGCCGCCGGCGCCTGCCCCGCGCCAGCTGACTCGCCCGCCGAGGCCCCCGGGATCTGACCCGCTGGACGCCAGGTGGCACTCCGTGCCATCGTGAGTCGACGACGTCCAGAGGGGGCACGGCGTGACGGCCACGGTGAACGACGAGATCTACTACGACCCGTACGACCCGGTGTTGCAGCTGGACCCGTACCCGGTGTTCCGGCGCATGCGCGAAGAGGCGCCGCTCTACTACAACGAGCAGCACAACTTCTTCGCGTTGAGCCGGTTCGACGACGTGGAGACGGCGTTCAAGGACCACGAGACCTTCAGCTCCAGCCGGGGCAACATCCTCGAGCTCGTCCACGCCAACGTGGAGATGCCGTCGGGCGTCTTCATCTTCGAGGACCCGCCGCTGCACACCGCCCACCGCGGCGTGCTGTCACGGGTGTTCACCCCGAAGAAGATGAACGTCCTCGAGCCGCAGATCCGGGCCTACTGCGCCCGGGTCCTCGACCCGCTGATCGGCACGGACCGGCTCGACTTCGTGGCCGACCTCGGCGCCAAGATGCCGATGAAGGTGATCGGGATGCTGCTCGGCGTGCCCGAGGCCGACCAGGAGGAGCTCCGGGTCCACCAGGACAACAAGCTCCGCCGCAAGGAGGGCGAGCCCGGCACGTTCACCGACAAGGGGCTCGCCGAGTCCACCATCGACGGCACCTTCTTCGAGGAGTACGTCACCTGGCGGACCGAGAACCCCTCGGACGACCTGATGACGCAGCTCATCCAGGCCGAGTTCGAGGACGAGACCGGCACCGTCCGCCGGCTCACCCGCGAGGAGATCCTCATCTTCGTGAACATCCTCGCCACCGCCGGCAACGAGACCACCAACCGGGTCATCGGCTGGTCGGGGAAGATCCTCGCCGACAACCCCGACCAACGCCGCGACCTGGTCGAGGATCGCTCGCTGATCCCCAACGCCGTCGAGGAGATCCTCCGGTGCCAGCCGCCGGCGCTCCAGGCCTGCCGCTACGTCACCCGCGACGTGGAGCTCCACGGCCAGGTGGTGCCGGCGGGCAGCGTGATGATGCTGCTGATGGCGTCGGCCAACCGCGACAGCGAGAAGTTCCCGCCCGACGGCGACCAGTACGACATCCGCCGCCAGATCGGCCACCACCTCACGTTCGGCTACGGGCTCCACTTCTGCCTCGGCGCGGCGCTGGCCCGGCTCGAGGCCCGCATCGCCATCGACGAGATCCTCCAGCGCTTCCCCGAGTGGGAGGTCGACATGGACAACGCCAAGCTCGACTCGTCGCAGGTGCGCGGCTGGCAGACCCTTCCCGTCCACCTCCCCACCAACTGAGGTAGCTCCGTGCCCGCCTACATCGTCCTCGACTCCCAGGATCCCGAGAAGCTCGTCGACTTCTACGGCCCCCTCCAGGGCATCGAGGTGCTCGGGTCCTACGGCGATGGCCAGTACCACGCCATGGCCCCCAACCGCGAAGGGCTGATGGTCGTCCTGCAGAAGGTGCCGGAGGCGAAGGAGGGCAAGAACCGGGCCCACTTCGACATCGTCGTCGACGACCTCGACGAGATGACCGACCAGGTCCTGGCCCTCGGGGGCACGTGGCTCGAGCCGGGCAAGACCCACGAGCTCGAGACGTTCTCCTGGCGCTGCATGGCCGACCCGGAAGGCAACGAGTTCTGCCTCTACCTCCTCCCGCCCGGCCTCAGCAACGACGCCTGAGCGTCAGGGGCGGCCGATCGCCGTGATCGCGGTGATGTCGACGGCCGCGAAGGCCCGGCCGACCAGCTCGGCCAGGTCGGCCCGGTCGTCGTCGAGCCACTGCTCGTAGGCGGCGTTGGCGGCGCCGAGGGAGATGTGGGCGACGAGCCGGGGCCCGAACGACTCGGGCGACGCCCCCAGTCGTCGGCCGGCATAGCGAGCGAGGGCCGACACCCAGTCGTCCTGGTGCAACACCGCGTTGGCTCGGAGGGACGGGGTCTGCATGATGAGGCGCATGCGGGCCCGGTGGGCCACGGCGCCATCGGTGTGGACGCGGTTGAAGTGCATCACCGCTTCGGCGATCACCTCGAACATCGGGCGGTCGGTGGGGGCCGCCGCCAGCCACTCCTCGAGGGCTTCGAGCAGCGCGCCGAAGTTGCCGAACGGGATGTCGTTCTTCGACGCGAAGTAGCGGAAGAACGTGCGCCGGGAGATCCCCGCCGCCGCGGCCAGCTCCTCGACGGTGGTCTCGTCGAACCCGCGCGCCGCGATCACCTCGAGGGCGGCCTTCTCGATCTCCTCGACCGAGGTCATGTGCTGGCTGCGGGTCATCGAGCCCGAACGAGCGGCCATCGCAACGTTGTAGTCGGCCGGCCGTCCTGCACGCTCAGGGCGGCGCCCCTTGGGCGAAGGAGTCGAGCCCAGCGTCGCGCGCCGAGTCCTCGTCGACCACGCGGTCCCAGTTGGCCAGCACGTCCTCGGCCGTGGCACCACCGCTGTAGTCGGCCCACCCGCGGTTGGACGTGACACCGAAGCGGCCGAAGTAGCCGCCCCACGCGCACAGCACCTGACCGGTGACGGGACAGGAGGGGTGGGTCAGCACAGTGACGATCGGGCTGACCCGCTCCGGCTTCAGGAACGCGGCCGCCTGCTCGCTCTTGACGAGGTCGGCGTCGGCACCGGCGTGGAAGCCCTCGGACTCCACCATGGCGGTGTGCATGCGCGTGCCGAGTGCGCCGGGCGCGAGGAGGTTGGCCTTGATGCCATGGGCCTCGCCCTCGAGGGCCAACGACCGGGTGAGCCCGAGGAGCCCCGACTTGGCGGCCGCGTAGTTGGCCTCGGCGTGGGCGCCGAGCATCCCGGAGCTCGACGTCACCGCCACGAGGCGGCCGCCGCCACCGGCCTGCATGGCCTTGTAGGCCGGGTGGAACACCCGCATGACGCCGCGCAGGTTGACGTCGAGCACGAGGTCGAAGTCTTCGATCGTCATCTGGTCGAACGGCTTGTCCCGCAGGATGGCGGCGTTGGCGACGACGGCGTCGAGCCGGCCCCACTCGTCCATGGCCTGCTCGGTGAGGCTGGCGGCGCCGGCGACGTCGGCGACCGACGCCGTGTTGGCCACCGCTTCGCCACCGTCGGCCCGGATCTCCTCCACGACGGCTTCGGCCAGGCCGGGATCGCCTGACCCGCCACCGAACGGGTGACCGCCGAGGTCGTTCACGACCACCCGTGCGCCACGTCGGGCCAGCTCGAGCGCGTGGTGGCGACCCATGCCGCCGCCGGCTCCCGTGACGACGATGACGTCGCCGTCGAACTCCAACCTGGTCATCCGACCTCCTTCGCTCGAGCTTCGAAATCATCACGATCGGCCTGGGGCCGGCGGGGGTTGGTGGCCCACACCACGCAGAAGTCCATGCCGTTGGGGTCGCGCATGACCACCCAGCTGCCGGGGTGGTCGGCCCACGACTCGACGACCGTGGCGCCGCAGCCGAGGAGGCGTTGGACCTCGGCGTCGAGGTCGTCGGTGTGGATGTCGATGTGCACCCCGCCGGTGCCGTCGCCGACGTCCTGGACGACCATCCGGGTGGGCGCGGCCGGGTTCCGGAGGATGTGGTACTGCGGCATCGGCGTCTGTGTGGGATCGGCGCCGAGGGCGGCGGCCCAGAAGGCCACGGTGCCGTCGACGTCGTCCGACGGTGCGTCGATCACCAACGTGCTCAACAGGATGCGGTGGGTCA
Organism: Actinomycetota bacterium; assembly: GCA_030852625.1. GTDB lineage: Bacteria > Actinomycetota > Acidimicrobiia > Acidimicrobiales > VFJN01 > VFJN01. The sequence goes on along the minus strand of JALYWQ010000101.1, from coordinate 8,278 downwards.
TGCGCTTGCTCCTCCGTCCACCACGATCGCCTGCCCGGTGAGGAACCCGGGGGCGTCCTCACACAGCCAGAGGGCGATGTCGGCGATCTCGCTGGCCTCGGCCAGCCGGCCGACGGGGTTGGTCCGGACCAGCCGCTCCACCAGCGAGTCGGGCATCGAGGCCCGGAACATGGGCGTGTCGACGGTGCCGGGGCAGATGGCGTTGACCCGCACACCGGCCCGGGCGTACTCCACCGCGGCGGCCTTGGTGAGCCCCACCACCCCGTGCTTGGCGGCGGTGTAGGCCGGCAACGTGGCCGCCGCCCGCACCCCGGCCACCGACGCGCAGTTGACGACGGACCCGCCGCCCGCTGCGACGATGGCGGGGAGCTCGTGGCGCATGCACGACCACGTGCCGGTCAGGTCGACGGCCAGCACGCGGTTCCAGTTCTCGATGCTGCACTCGGCGGTGGGCTTGCCGTGCTCGCCGTCGATCCCCGCGGCGTTGAAGGCCGCATCGAGCCGGCCGTAGGTGGCGACCGCATGGGCCACGGCGTCGCGCACGCTGTCGTCGTCGGTTACGTCGCAGGGCACGAACGAGCAGGTGCCCGCCTGCTCCAGCTCGGCCTGGGCCTGCCTCCCGGCGTCGGCGTTCACGTCGGCCAGCACGGTGGCGTAGCCCCGCCGGACGAAAGCCTCGGCGGCGGCCCGGCCGATGCCGGAACCGGCCCCGGTCACGAAGGCCACCTTCGGCGGCGCGCTGTCGGTCACGGGTTGGCTCCTTGGCTGCCGGTGAGGCGGTCGATGGCGAAGGCGCCGTCACGGATGACGGCGCGCAGGGAGTCCTGGGGGCGGGCCAGCAGCGTGAGGTCGGCCAGCGGATCGCCGTCGACCACGATCAGGTCGGCGAGGGCCCCGGCTTCGACGACCCCGACGCGCGCCGGCGGGTCCACCAGCAGGCGGCCCGGGTTGCTCGTGGCCCACGTGAGCACATCGGCAGGGGTGAGCCCCTCGACCTCGGCGTAGAACGCCAGCTCGCGCCCGTAGTTGCCCACCTCGTGGTCGAGCGGATCGTCCTCGAGCAGGTGGCGGAGCACGCCGCTGTAGTCGTCGCCGATGAGGATCGGCACGCCCGCGGCGTGGGCGAGCGGCAGCATCGTCCGCACGTGGTCGTAGGCCTCCCGGGTCACGCCGAAGTGCCGGGCGTAGCCCACCTCGAGGAGGCTCCACGGGTAGACGAGGCTCGGCACCCAGAACGTGCCGGCCGCGGCCATGCGCTCGATGCAGTGCTCGTCGACCTCGTCGCCGTGGTCGATCACGTCGACCCCGAGGTCGAGGCACTCGAGGATCATGGCTCGGTCGGTGACGTGGGCCCGCACCTTCGCGCCCCGCTCGTGGGCGGTGTGCACGATGGCGGCGAGCTCCTCGCGTGCCATCGTGCGGCGGTTGGCCCCCGGGATCCCGTGACCGGCGCTGGCGAAGACCTTGATCGTCTCCACCCCGCGGCTGATCTCCTGGCGCACCAGGCGGCGCAGCTCATCAGGCCCGTCCCCGACGACGTCGACACCGTGCGACGCCGGCCGGCGCCACCACGCGTCCTCGTTGTTCACGTCGCCGGTGGTGCCGATGTGGTGCCCGCACGCGCGGATGCGGGGGCCGGGAACGATGCCCTCGGCGATGGCCTGCTTCAGCTGGGCGTCGATGTCGTGGGCGCACGCGGCGCCGGAGTACCCGGTGAAGCCGCTCTCGAGCAGGACCCGGCAGGTGCGGATGCCGATGGCCATCATCACGCCGGGCGGGCGCTCGAGACCCGGGCGCAGACCGCTCGTGAGCTCGTACTTGTAGAAGTCGGGGTGGAGGTGGCTGGTGATGAGCCCGGGGAGGAGGGTCATCCCCTGCAGGTCGACGAGGTCGCCCTGCGATCCCGATCCGGCCGGGTCGATCGCCACGATCTTGCGACGGTCGACGCTCACGTCGTGGGTGCCGGGGAGCAGGCGGGTGCCGTCGAACACCCGGGCGTTGGTGAGCACGAGCATGCGACTACTCCGCGGCCCGGCCCCGGCGGCTCAGCCGCCAGTCGGGCGGGAAGCGCTCGTCGTTGTCACGCACCGAGTTGGTGAGCCCCCGGTCGAGCATCTCCTGGTCGAGCTTCAACGAGGAGGCGTCGGGCTTCAGCTGCGGTGTCAGCGACTCGAGGAGGCCCGAGAGGAGGCTGCCCATGTACTCGCCCTGGTGCTGCTTGTAGATCTCGAAGAACGTCTTCTGGGCGAAGATCGTGTCGGCCGGACGGGAGCGGGAGCAGGCCAGCGCGTACTTCTCGGTGAGCGACTCGAGCTGGTCGAAGGGGACGACGGCGTTGACGAAGTCGCAGTCGTACATCTCCTTGGCCGTGAACGGACGACCGGTGAACACCATCTCCATGAAGCGGCGGACGCCCATCGTGGAGCACCACTGCCACATGCGGGCCGCGTAGCCGGCGTACCGGAAGGCGGCGTGACCGAAGAGGGCGTCCTCCGAGGCCAGCACGATGTCGGCGTCGGCCGCTTGGTAGAAGTGCCAGCCGTAGCAGTAGCCCCGCACCTCGAGGATGCTGATCTTCTTGAAGCTCTGGAGGCTGCGCATCCCGGCATCGGGGTCGGCGTAGAACTGCAGGTTCGAGGCGCCGTGGCGGTAGGCGTTCTTGGGCGGGTACTCGATCTCGGCGTCCTCCGGGATGCGGAGCAGGGTCCGCATGCCCCGGTCGCCCCCGGCGAGGATGTCCATCAGCTCGGGCAGGTCGGCGCCGCTGCCGAGGTTCTCGCCGTTGGCCTTGATCACCAGGACCTTCACGTCGTCGTCGATGCCGGCCAGCCGCACGAGGTCGGCGTAGCGGTGCTGGGCCGCGACGGTCATGGCGTTGAGGTCGTCGGCCCGGTCGAGGGTGATGGTGGCGATCTTGGTGGCGGGGTCCTTGTCGTAGAGGACGATCTCCTCTGCCGACGGCCGTTCCGGTCGTTCCGACATTTCTGCCATGCGGTGCTCCTGGCTGTGGTGGGCGCTCACCCGGCGGTGAGCTCCTCCGAGGTGGCGGTCGCCGCGGCGCGGCGGGATTCGATGAGCCCGCGCAGCTCAAAGAGCTGGACCTTCCCGGTCGAGGTGCGCGGGACGTCATCGTGGGTGATGAACACCATGGTGCGGGGGATCTTGAAGCTCGAGAGGCGTTCCCGGAGCGCCGTCCGCAGCTCGTCCTCGGTGGGGGACGCGCCGGCCGCGGGCACGACGGCCGCCGCCACGACCTCGCCGAGCTCGTCGTCGGGGAGGCCGGCGACGAGCGAGAGCTCCACGTCGGGCAGGGCGTTGAGGGCGGCCTCCACCTCGAGGCGGGACACGTTGGCGGCGTTGGTCTTGATCATGTCGCCGGTGCGGCCGACGAAGTAGGCGTAGCCGTCGGCGTCGATGCGCACGAGGTCGCCGGTGGGGTACCAGCCGTCGGGGGTGAACACCTGGTCGCGCGGCACGCCGTAGAACCCACGCATCAGCGCTCCCCCGCGCAGCTGCAGCTCGCCGAGCTCACCGGAGGGCAGCTCCTCGCCGGTCTCGCGGTCCACCACCCGTCGTTCGATCCCGTTCACGGCCCGCCCCGCGGCACCCACCTTGTCGTCGGGCAGCGCCGTCCCGATCGGCTCGGCGCTGTGGATGGCGAAGCTCTCGGACATGCCGAGGGGGTTGGAGCGCCGCCGGGTGGGGATGCGTTCGCCATCGGCGTCGCGCGGGGGCGACCCGAGCCCACGCACCCGGTCGATGTCGATGCCGCGCTCGACGGCGGCGGCGCGCAGCTTGGCGAACATGTGCCACACGATGAGGCACGTGACGTCGTGCTGCTCGACCATGTCGAGGACGTCGTCGATGGCCGGCGACGCGGGGTAGACGAGCGTGCTGCCGGTGCTCAGCGCCTGGAGGGCGTAGGCGATGCCGCCCATCCAGAACGCCGGCAGGAGGGGCATGGTGCGGTCGTCGGCCGTGATGCCGAAGTACGACGCCAGGACGCCGGGCTGCCGGGCCACCGACCGGTGCGAGTGCACGACGGCCTTCGGCGTGGCCGTGCTCCCCGAGGTGTGGACCACGAAGGCGTCGTCGGCCGGCGTGACAGCCCGCTCGACCGCCGCGAGGAGGGTGGGGTCGGACGCCACCGGTTCGTCGGCGGTTGCGAGCAGCTCGTCGACGCTGCGGGCCCAGGGAAGCCCGGCGGGGTCGTCGAGCCATACGGTGCGGAGGTAGGGGGCTTCAGGCGCTCCGAGGGCACCGGCGGTGCTCGACGCCAGGCCCGGGACGGCCGCCGGGAGCAGCGTGGCGAAGTCACGCCGGAGGAACGAGCGGACCCCGATGAGCACCTGGATGTCACCGGTCCGAAGGATCTGGGCCAGTTCGGGTGGCGCGGCCAGCGTGCTGATCGGGGTGACGAGGGCGCCGATCCGGAGGGCGGCGTAGAAGGTGGTGAGCCACAGCGCTCCGTCAGGCGCCAGCAGCCCGATCCTCGTGCCCTTCCCGGCGCCGGTGGCGAGGAGCGCTCGTGCCATCGTGGCCGACGCCCCGTCGAGCTCGGCGTACGTGAGCACGCCGTCGCTGGTGATGAGGGCCGGGTGGTCGGGTCGGGCCGCCACCGCCCGCGCCAGCAGCTCGGGAAACGTCGACGCCGGCTCCGCCACCGAGGCGTCCACTACTGGTCGGCCGCCGCGCGGGGGCCACCGACGATCGGTTCGACGCCGTCCCAGGTGTCGGCCGCCTTGCGCATGTGGGCGAACCAGCCCGAGCGCACCTCGCTCGGCTCGAGCAGCTCGACCATGAAGCCGAGCGTGGCCGAGGTGTCCACCCAGCAGGTGCGACTGCCGCCGACGTCGCCCTCGAAGGCCACCTCCGCTCCCTGCGCGACGAACGCGTCCCGCTCGGCCTCGTAGTCGATGCACGTGCGGGCCAGGTGGTGGAGGCCGTGGGAGCCCACCGGGAACAGATCGCGGAACACGCCCGGGGTGTCGTCGGCCTGGGCCACGAGCTCGATCTGCCAGTCGCCCGAGTAGGCGATGGCGGCGGTGACGGCGGGGAACGCGGCCGGCTGCCCGCGGTGGCGACCGTCGGTGAACGGCACCGCGTCGAACCAGAAGAACGGACCGACGCCTGCGGTGGTGGCCCAGGTGTGGATGGCGGCCGGGAGGTCGGGCACCAGCCAGCACGCCTGCATGAAGCCGCCGCCCGCCGCGGGGAGAGGCACCATCAGCCGATCACCGGGAAGCGCTCGTCGCCCAGCGGTTGCCACTGCGTCATCCGCTTCGAGTTGAAGTTGGGGCAGGGCGCCCCGTTCCAACAGGCATCGGCGGGCTGGGTCACGATGATGTACGCCCAGCGGGGCCGCTCGGTGACGTTGGCCCCGGCGCCGTGGACGGTGAGGTGGGTGTGCACCGTGATGTCGCCGAGCTCGTAGTCGACGGGATCCGAGACCTCGAGGCGTTGCAGCTCCGGGAACACCTCGATGGCGTCACGGTCGCCGTAGGTCGTGTAGTCGCCCAACACCCCGGCCCGGTGGGAGCCGTTCACGAAGGACATCGTTCCGGCGTCGGGGCCGTAGGCCTCGAGGGGGAACCAGAAGGTGAGGCCCCCCGACCGGTCGACGGCGAAGGTGATGAAGTCCTGGTGGAACGCGGTGGGCCCGTTGCCGCGGTGCAGGGCCCGCTTCGAGGTGGGCAGCTTCGGGGCGAAGAAGTCGGAGTAGTAGCGCACGGCCAGCGGACCGCCATCGGCGTCGAACCGCCGCTGCAGCCGGCCCGCGTTCCTCCCCACCTCCTGCACCAGCGGTTGGAGCACGGGGTTCGACAGCCCGAAGCTCAGGTGGGCGTTGAAGTAGTCGAGCCCGAACTCCCCCGCCTCGGCGGCCTGCTCGAAGCCCGGCGGGATGGGGTTGCCGTCGGCGTCGTCACCCATCGCCTCGCGCGCGAGGTCCAGGGTGGCGCGCATGAGGTCGGGGTCGACGAAGGCCCGCAGCTTCACCCAGCCGAGCTCGTCGAGGTGCTCGACCTCCTCGTCGGTGACGGGGCGGCAGGGGGACGCGGTGACGTCGCTCATACGAAGATCCCCGGGCCGGTGCGGAACGCGTACAGGCCGAGCGCCTCGTCGGGCGGTGGCTCGTAGGGCGTGGCCAGCTCCTCCACGGTGGGCCCGATCTCGGCGGCGACGGCCGCCAACCGCGAGCGGTCGAGGCCGTAGACGTGGATCGCGGTGTCGGCGAGGTACTGCTGCACGTGGGTCGGTTCCACATCGTTGAACGTGAACCGCAGGGACTCGCGCGTGTGGGGCCACGTGCCTTCGGCGTGGGGGTAGTCGTCGCCCCACATCGTGTTGGCCACCAGGTCGTGCTCGATGCCGAGCTTGGCCTCCCAGTTCGACAGGAAGCTGGCGCCGATGAAGCAGTTCTCCCGGAAGTACTCCGACGGTGTCCTCGGGAGCGTCTTGCGGAGGTGGGCGCCGGCGGGTCCCGAGTAGAGGCCGTCCATGTCGGCGATCACCTGTGGGGCCCAGTCCATCCACTGCTCGGTCATCACGAGCTTCAGCTCCGGATGGCGGTCGAACACGCCGCCGAGGATCATCACCCAGACGCCGCGGCGGGTCCGCCACGTGGTCTCCATCATGTACATCGACTGCGCGCCGTCGCCCTTGTAGGGGTAGTGCTCGCCGCCGCCGCCATGGGTGTTGAGCGACATCCCCGTGGCCGCGCAGGCCGCCCAGAGCGGCTCCCACACCGGCTCGTTGAGCATGGCGAAGTCGCCTCGAGGGGCCGGGAGGTTGATGCCCTTCAGCCCCGCTTCGGCGGCCCACTCCACCTCCCGCACGCAGGCGTCGGGATCGCTGATCGGGATGTGGGCGATGCCGATGTTGCGGTCGGGGGCCTCGGCGACGAAGTCGGCCAGCCACCGGTTGTACATGCGCACCCCCGCCGGCTCGAGGTGGTTGTAGCGCGTGTCGCCCCAGGCGATGAGCCCGGTGGTGGAGAACGGGATCGACTGGCCGTTGAGGCCGCCGTGGAAGATCACCGACGCCGCCACGCCGGCTTCGTCCATGTCCTTCAGCCGGGCCGCAGGGTCCTGGAGGCCGGGCCGGAGGCTGGCCTCGAAGCTCCGCTGCATGAACTTGAGGTCCACCTGGTCGGCGTTGCGGATGCCCGCCGCCTGCGCGAACCGCTCGGCCTGCTCCTTGGTGAGGCGCTTGCCGAGCGACCAGCCCTGCTCCTCGCCCGGCTTGTCGGCCTCGCTCGACCGCCACGTCAGCAGGCCGTGCTGGTCCATCTCGGCCGTGAACCGGTCGAAGTCGTCGAGGTGCGCTGCTTCGCAGTACGGGCGCAGCTGCTCGTTGACCGACGGCCCGACGTGGCTGTCGACCGACACGACGATGTACCGGTCGTCAGGCCCTGCGGGCGCTCCGTTGCGTAGATCGTCCACCATGGTCCCCCTCCTCGAGGGAGACCCTACCCGTAGGTGGCACTCAGTGCCACCTACGTCAGCAGATGGCGATCTCGACGAGGTCGAAGACCGATGCCGGGGAGGTCGGGTTGGTGAGGTTGATGCCGAACGAGGTGTTCGACGTGTAGAAGGCGTGCCGGCCGTTCGGCAGCCCGACGCTGAAGGTCTGGTAACCGGTCAGGAACCCGGCGTGGCCCCACGCATCCCCGCACGACAGCGGGATGCGCACGATCCCAAGGCCGTAGCCACCGGTTCCGTAGGGGACGTCGTCCTGCATCGCCGTCAGCTGGGCGGGCGGCAGGAGCTCGCCGGCCAGGAGTGCAGAGATGAAGGTGTTCATGTCGCGGGGCGACGACACCAGCGCGCCGGCTGGCCCCCAGACGGCAGGCTCGAGGTTGGTGAGGTCGACCGGTGCCAGGGAGCTGAAGTACCCCCGCACGTGCACACCCGGGATCAGCCGCTGGCCGGGCTCGGCGTAGAAGGTGCGGGTGAGGCCGAGCGGGGCGACGATGCGGTCGGCGATCTCCTGGCCGACCGTGCGGCCGGTGATCCCTTCGATGATCATGCCGATGAGCGTGTAGCCCGTGTTCGAGTACTGCCAGCGCTCCCCCGGCTTGGCCGTGGGGCCGTTCGGTAGGGCGTGGGCGAAGAAGTCCTGCGGCGTGGGCGTCACGACCTGGTGGGTCGGGAGCAGCACGTAGGCGATGTCGGCGTAGTCGGGCACGCCTGCGGTGTGCTGCAGCAGCTGGCGCGTCGTGACCGTGCGGCCGTCGTAGCCCGCTGGGTCGCCTGGGACCTTGTCGGCCGGGTAGCGC
>JALYWQ010000059.1 GCA_030852625.1 Actinomycetota bacterium | reverse complement strand
ACTGTGGGAGGAATGCTCCGGATTGCTCCGTGCGCAGGTGTCGGAACCGGTGTGGCTGACCTCGTTCGAATCGGCTCGCGCCGTCGGCTTCGACGGGTCCCGGTTGAGCATCGCGGTGCCGTCGTTCCTGGCCAAGGAGCGCATCGAAGGCCGTTACCTGGCCCTCGTGCGTGACGCGCTCACCGAGATCGGCGCCGGTCAGGTGAAGCTCGTCCTCGAGGTGGCGCCCACCGAGCGGGAGTCCGACTGGACGGTGGCTCCGCCGCGCCCGGGGCCGTCCGCCGACACCTCCGTCGCCGGCGCCACATCCGGTACCTCGACCCACGACATCAACCCTCGGTACACCTTCGACACCTTCGTGATCGGCCCGTCGAACCGGTTCGCCCACGCGGCCGCCCTCGCCGTGGCCGAGACCCCGGCCAAGAAGTACAACCCGCTGTTCATCTACGGCGACGCCGGGCTCGGCAAGACCCACCTCCTCCAGGCCATCGGCCACTACGTGCGGGAGAACTACCCCACCTACCGGGTGCGGTACGTCACCTCCGAGACGTTCCTCAACGAGTTCATCGATGCCGTCCGCACCCAGACCAACGACGCCTTCAAGCGCCGCTACCGGGACATCGACGTGCTCCTGGTCGACGACATCCAGTTCATCGAGGGCAAGAAGGAGACGCAGGAGGAGTTCTTCCACACCTTCAACCACCTCCACCAGGCCAACCGGCAGATCGTCCTGTCGTCCGACCGCCCGCCGGATGCCATCAGCACCCTCGAGGACCGGCTCCGCAGCCGCTTCAAGATGGGGCTGATCACCGACGTCCAGCCGCCCGACCTCGAGACCCGCCTGGCCATCCTCCGGAACAAGGCCGACCGGGAGACCACGTTCATCCCGCCCGAGGTCCTCGAGTTCATCGCCCACAACATCGCCGACAACATCCGGGTCCTCGAAGGCGCCCTCATCCGGGTCGCCGCCTTCGCCAACCTCACCTCCGAGCAACTCACGGTGGAGACCGCCGGCCAGGTGCTCGGCGACCTGCTCACGTCGCGCCAGCCCCGACCCATCACCCCGAAGGTGATCCTCGAGGCCACCTCCAAGATGTTCGACATCCCCATCGAGGAGATCACGGGCAAGAAGCGCCAGCGGCCCCTCGTCACCGCCCGTCAGGTCGCCATGTACGTCGTCCGGGAGCTGACCGATCTGAGCTACCCGGCCATCGCCCGCGAGTTCGGCGGTCGCGACCACACCACGGTGATCCACGCCGTGGAGAAGATGAGCGCCCAGATGTCCACCCATCGGCCCACCTACGACCAGATCACCGAGCTCATGCAGACGGTGCGGGCCGGGGCCTGAGCCTGGATCCGGGCCTGTGCACCGCACCGGGGACGTCCTGTGGATCCCTGCGGACAACTGGGCCCCGCCTGTGGGTCCAGCCGCCTCGAAGGGCCCGGTTCCCTCGGACCGTCACTGGCCTGTGCGATCCTGGGGACGACGGTCGGACAACGAAACCACCGCTGACCTGGGGCGATGGACGGTCATCCCCAATCCACAGCCCCTACCACCACTCCTTCGTTGCGAAGCACAACATGACGGTAGAAAGCGAGCCCTGGCGTGAAGTTCCGATGTGAGCGCGATGTCCTGGTCGAAGCCCTCGGGAGCGCCGGCCGGGCTGCTGCCGGGCGCGGCACCTCCCTGCCGGTCCTGTCGGGGGTGCGCGGCGAGCTCAAGGGCAACCGTCTCACGCTCACCGGCACCGACCTCGAGCTCACCATCTCGGTGGAGATCGAGGTGTCGGGCTCGAGCGACGGCGTCGTCGTGCTCCCCGGCCGGCTGGCGTCCGACATCGTGCGCGCCCTCCCCGGCGGCAGCGTCGAGTTCGAGGTCACCGCCGAGGAAGCTCGGATCGCCGCCGGCCGCTCGGAGTTCAGCCTCCGCGTGCTCCCCGCCGATGAGTTCCCCCGGGTCGCCGAGGCCTCCGGCGAACCGGTCACCCTCGCCAGCGCCGAGCTGGCCACCGCGCTCGCCCAGGTGGTGCGGGCCGCCTCGAGCGACGACGCCCGGCCGATCCTCACCGGGGTGCTCCTCGCCGCCGAGGCCACCGGCCTGCGGCTCGTCGCCACCGACTCCTACCGGCTCGCCATCCGCGACCTCCCCGGCACCACGGTGCTGGCCGAGGGCCAGCAGGTGCTCGTGCCGTCCCGGGCCCTCCAGGAGCTGGCTCGCGTGCTGGGCAGCGGCGAGGACCTGGTGGTGCGCCTCGGTGAGCGCGACGCCAGCTTCGAGGTGGGCGGCACCCGTCTGACCACGGTGCTGATCGAAGGCGAGTTCCCGCCCTACGAGCGGTTGATCCCCCAGGCGCAGCCCAACCGGCTCACCGTCGGCCGTGAGGTGCTCCTCGAGGCCGTCCGCCGGGTCAAGCTCCTCGCCCGGGAGGCCCTGCCCCTGCGGCTGGCCATGTCGCCGAGCGGGCTCGAGCTCGTGGCCATCACCCAGGACGTGGGGCAGGCCCACGAATCGCTCGACGCCAAGTTCGAGGGCACCGAGCTCACGGTGGCCTTCAACCCCGAGTACCTCCTCCAGGGGATCGAGGTCGCGCCGGGCGACGAGCTCACCATCGAGACCGTCGACGCCCTGAAGCCGGCGCTCCTCCGGAGCCACGACCACCCGGAGTTCCTCTACCTCCTGATGCCCGTCCGGGTTTCGTGATTGCGCCTCGATCGGGTCTGGCTCACTGACGTCCGCTCGTATCGGGAGGCTGAGCTCACCCTGGCCCCGGGGCTGACGGCGCTGCTCGGTGACAACGGGCAGGGCAAGACCAACGTCCTCGAGGCCATCGCCTGGCTGGCCACCCTGAGCTCGTTCCGGGGCGCGCCCACCGACGCGCTGGTCCGCCAGGGCGCCGAGCGGGCCATCATCCGCGCCGAAGGGGAGCGGGAGGGCCGCTCGATCCTGATCGAGGCCGAGCTCGTCGGCGGGGGCCGCAACCGCGTGCTCGTGAACCGCCAGCCGCTGAAACGGGCCCGCGACCTGCTCGGGGTGCTGCGGGTGACGGTGTTCGCGCCCGACGACCTCGAGTTGGTGAAGGGGGGCCCGGCCGGCCGGCGCGGCTACCTCGACGACGCCCTCGTGGCGACCCACCCGCGTTATGACGCGTTGCGGGGCGACGTCGACAAGGTCCTCAAGCAGCGCAACGCCCTCCTCAAGGGCGCCAACGGCCGGCTCGACGACAGCGGCGCGTTCACCCTCGACGTGTGGGACGCCAAGCTCGTCGAGCACGGGGGACGGCTGGCCGAGGCTCGCCAGGCGTTGCTCGACCGGCTGGCGCCGGTGCTGTCGGCGACCTACGACGACGTGGCCCACGGCTCGGCCGACGTGCAGGCCCGCTACGTGGCCGAGTGGGCCCACGTGGGGCTGGCCGAGGCGCTGGCGGCGTCCCGCAAGGACGATCTGCGCCGCGGCGTGTCCACCGTGGGCCCGCACCGCGACGAGGTGGAGCTCACGATCGGCGGCCTCCCGGCTCGGACCCACGCCTCGCAGGGCGAACAGCGCTCGCTGGCCCTGGCCCTGCGGCTCGCGGCCCACCGGGTGGTCACCGAGGTCACCGGCTCACCGCCGATCCTGCTGCTCGACGACGTGTTCAGCGAGCTCGATCCCGACCGCAGCGACGCCCTGCTCGCCAACCTCCCGGCCGGCCAGACCCTCCTCACGAGCGCCAGCGGCCTGCCGCCCAAGGCCGTGCCCGACCTCGTCCTCCGCGTGGCCGACGGCACGATCGCCCCGGGGGGTGGCGGCTGATGCCGATCACCCCGGTCCCGGACGGGGAGGGCCGGCCTCCGCAGCCGCTCGGCAAGGCGCTCGACCGGGTGATGCGGGGGCTCGGGGCGCCGGAGGCGAGCGGGGTGCACCTCGTGTTCGACCGGTGGACGGAGGTGGTGGGGGAGGCCCTCGCGGCCCGCACCAAGCCGCTCCGGATCGACGGCAGCAAGCTGGTCCTGGCCGTCGACGAACCGGCGATGGTGACGCATGTGAAGTTCCTCCAACCGGAGCTCCTGGCCCGCCTCGAGGAGCTCCTCGGGCCGGGCCGCGTCACCGCGCTGGAGCTACGGGTCGGGCCCAAGCGCTAGCCCGTCCGGAAGATCCTGACATACATCGAGATTCCGTTGCGATTTCGGGTGCCGGATGGCCGGGAAGTCACACCCCGGCTGGTAGGCTTTCGTCGTTGTGATTCGGGGTGCTGACCAGGGTTTTCGCGTTCCGGAAGCCGTCGCATCCCCCGTGTTCGACCAGGTGTGGAACCACGCCTGAACCACCCTCGTGAAGGACGTCGCCTTGGCGCAGTCAACCAGCACGTACGGGGCCGACAGCATGCAGGTGCTGGAAGGCCTCGATCCGGTCCGCAAGCGCCCGGGCATGTACATCGGCAGCACCGGTCCGACCGGCCTCCACCACTGCGTGTGGGAGGTCGTCGACAACTCCGTCGACGAGGCCATGGCCGGGCACGCCACCCGGATCGACATCACCCTCCTGGCCGATGGCGGCTGCCGCGTCGTGGACGACGGTCGCGGCATCCCCACCGACGTCAACAAGCAGCAGAAGATGACCGGCGTCGAGATCGCCCTCACCAAGCTCCACGGGGGCGGCAAGTTCGGCGGCGAGGGCTACAAGGTGTCCGGTGGCCTCCACGGCGTGGGCGTCTCGGTGGTCAACGCGCTGTCGCGGAAGCTCATCGTCGAGGTCGACCGCGACGGCAAGCACCACGTGATGGAGTTCGCCGACGGCGGCAAGCCGCAGTCGAAGCTGCAGGTCACGGGCGACTCGCCGCGAGGCCGCACCGGCACCACCGTCACCTTCTGGCCCGACGACACCGTCTTCGAGACCGTCGAGTTCTCGGCCCGCACGATCGTGGAGCGCCTGCAGATGATGGCGTTCCTCAACCGGAACCTCGAGATCCGGTTCAAGGACGAGCGCCCGGGCGGCCACGAGCCCGTCACCTACAAGTACTCGAACGGCATCGTCGACTTCGTGAAGCACGTCAACCAGACGAAGGACGCGCTGTTCTCCAAGGTCGGCTTCTACGAGCTGGTCGAGGAGACCGAAGAGGTCGAGGTCGCGTTCCAGTGGAACACCGGCTACAACGCCGACGGCATCCACTCCTTCGCCAACGGCATCAACACCACCGAGGGCGGCACCCACGAGGAGGGCTTCAAGGCCGCCCTCACCACCGTGGTGAACAAGCACGCCCGGGCCAAGAGCCTTCTCAAGGAGAAGGATCCGAACCTCCAGGGCGAGGACATCCGCGAAGGCATCACCGCCATCATCTCGGTGCGCCTGCGGGAGCCCCAGTTCGAGGGCCAGACCAAGGGCAAGCTCGGCAACACGAGCATCAAGACCCTCGTGCAGAAGGCCACCAACGACAAGCTCGGCCAGTGGTTCGAGGAGAACCCCACCGAGGCCAACAAGATCGTGAAGAAGGCCATCGCGGCGAGCCAGGCCCGCATGGCGGCCAAGAAGGCCCGCGACGTCATCCGGAGCAAGACGCTCCTCGACGGCGCCGGCATGCCCGACAAGCTCAAGGACTGCTCGTCGAAGAACCGCGAGGAGCGGGAGCTCTTCATCGTCGAGGGCGACTCGGCCGGCGGTTCGGCGGTGAGCGGCCGCGACCCGTTGCGGCAGGCCATCCTCCCGATCCGCGGCAAGATCCTCAACGTCGAGCGGGCCCGCCTCGACAAGATGCTGAAGAACCTCGAGGTCCAGGCCCTCATCTCGGCGATCGGCGCCGGGGTGGGGGAGGAGTTCGACGTCGAGAAGCGCCGCTACGACAAGGTCTGCATCCTCGCCGACGCCGACGTCGACGGCGCCCACATCCGCACCCTGCTCCTCACGTTCTTCTTCCGGCAGATGCGGCCGCTCGTGGAGCACGGGCACGTGTACATCTGCCAGCCGCCGCTCTACTCCACCGAGGTCGGCAAGAAGAAGATCTACTTGAAGGACGACCGGGCCCGCGACGAGTTCCTGCGGGAGAACCCGAACCACAAGAAGGACTTCGGGCGACTCAAGGGCCTCGGTGAGATGGATGCCGAGGAGCTCCGGGTCACCACGATGGAGGACGGCCTGCGCACGCTCCTCCAGGTGAAGGTGGAGCAGGCCGCGCTGGCCGACGAGGTCGTGTCCACCCTGATGGGCGACATCGTCGAGGTGCGCAAGCAGTTCATCGTGAGCAACGCCAAGGACGTGAGGTTCCTCGACATCTGATGTCTGACCAGACCCCCACCCCCGACGACAACGGCGACGGCACCGACGGCGGCGGCAACGTGGCCGTGGAGCCGATCGAGATCCAGGAGGAGATGGAGAGCTCCTTCCTCGACTACGCCATGTCGGTCATCATGACCCGGGCCCTGCCCGACGCTCGTGACGGCCTCAAGCCGGTGCACCGCCGGATCCTCTACGGGATGGACCAGCTCGGCGCCCGCCCGGACCGGTCGCACATGAAGTGCGCCCGGGTCACCGGCGAGGTGATGGGCAAGTACCACCCCCACGGCGACAGCTCGATCTACGACGCCCTCGTGCGCATGGCGCAGGACTTCTCCCTCCGGGCCCCGCTCGTCGACGGGCACGGCAACTTCGGTTCGCCCGACTTCGGCGCCGCCGCCTCGCGCTACACGGAGTGCCGGCTCTCGCCGATCGCCATGCGGATGCTCGACGGCATCAACGAGGACACCGTCGACTTCGCGGACAACTACTCCGGCGACGAGCTCGAGCCCGAGGTCCTCCCGGCCCGGTTCCCGAACCTGCTCGTCAACGGCAGCCAGGGCATCGCCGTGGGCATGGCCACCAACATCCCGCCCCACAACCTGGGCGAGGTGATCGATGCCACCGTGCACCTCATCGACAACCCCGAGGCCACGCCCGACGACCTGATGCAGTTCGTGAAGGGCCCCGACTTCCCCACCGGCGGGCTCATCATGGGCCGCCAGGGCATCCTCGACGCCTACCGCACCGGCAAGGGCTCGATCCGGATCCGCGCCGTCGCGGAGATCGAGGAGGGCGCTCGCACCGACCAGATCGTCGTCACCGAGATGCCGTACCAGACGTCGATCTCGGTCACCGCCGCCCGCATCGCGGAGCTGGTGCAGACCCGCCAGATCGAGGGCATCAGCGACGTCAACGACGAGTCGGCCAAGGGCCAGACCCGCCTCGTGATCAAGCTGAAGAAGGACGCCGCCGCCCTCGTCATCCTCAACAACCTCTACAAGCACACCCCGCTGCAGACGAACTTCGCCGTGAACACCGTGGCCCTCGTCGACGGCGTCCCCCGCACGCTCAACCTGGCCCAGGCCCTCCAGGCCTACATCGACCACCAGATCGAGGTCATCCGCCGGCGCTCCGAGTACCGCCTCCGGGAGGCCGAGCGGAAGGCCCACATCAACGAGGGCCTCCTCAAGGCCATCAACGTCATCGACGAGGTCATCGCCACGATCCGGGCCTCCGAGGACCGGGCCGCAGCGCGCGACGCCCTCATGGCGGCGCCGTTCGAGTTCTCCGAGGTGCAGGCCAACCACATCCTCGAGCTGCCCCTCGGTCGCCTCACCCGCCTGGCCCGCATCGACCTCGAGACGCTCATCGCCGAGCTCCAGGCCGAGATCGCCGAGCTGCGCCTGATCCTCGAGGACGAGGGGAAGCTCCGCGCCGTCATCAAGGACGAGCTCGGCGAGGTCAAGCAGCAGTACGCCGACGACCGCCGCTCGAAGATCACCCTCGACGCCGGCGACATGAACATCGAGGACCTCATCGACGACGAGGAGCTCATCGTCACCCTCTCGGCCAAGGGCTACATCAAGACCGTGGCGTCCGACGCGTTCCGGGCCCAGGGCCGCGGCGGCCGGGGCGTGGCCGGCACGAAGCTGCGCGACGAGGACTACGTCACCCACATCCTCACGACCACCGCCCACGCCTACCTGCTCTTCTTCTCCAACCTCGGCCGTGTGTACCGCCTGAAGGCCCACGAGATCCCGAAGAAGGAGCGGACGGCGCGGGGCACCGCCATGCCCAACCTGTTGCAGCTCCAGCCGGGCGAGCACATCCAGACGATCATCGACACCCGCGACTACGAGACCAACCGGTACCTGTTCTTCACCACCAAGAACGGCCAGGTGAAGAAGACGAAGTTCAACGAGTACGACTCGTCGCTGCGCACCGGCATCATCGCCATCAACCTGCGCGACGGCGACGAGCTCGTGAAGGTGATCCCCACCAACGGCGGCGACGACATCCTCATGCTGTCGAAGCTCGGGCAGGCCATCCGGTTCAACGAGGACGACGTCCGTTCGATGGGTCGGGCCGCCGCCGGCGTCCGGGGCATGAAGCTCCGGGCCGGCGACGAGGTGGTGAGCCTCGACACCTGCCGTGACGACGTCGCCATGCTGATCGTCACCGACGCCGGCTACGGCAAGCGCACCCAGCTCGAGCACTTCAACGTGCAGGGCCGCGGCGGCCAGGGTGTCCGGGGCATCAAGCTCACGGCCAAGAAGGGCTTCGTGGTCGCGGCCTTCATGGTCGGGCTCGAGGACGAGATCTTCGTGATCAACTCCGCCGGCACCCTCATCCGGATGGAGGTGCGCGGCATCTCCTCGCAGGGCCGTGACGCCACCGGGGTCCGGGTCATGAACCTCGAACCCGGCGAGACCGTCGCCTCCGTGGCGCCGGTCCTCTCGGGCGACGACGAGACCGTCTGACCTTCCCCGGTCCACCACTTCCCCCACCCACGCCGAGCGCGCCGCCCTGGCGCGCCGATCACGAGGTGACGGGATGCGACGAGGTACCGGACGAACCGACGACGGCTACGACGAAGGCCAGGCCACACCGCTGGCGATCGCGCTGATCGCACTGGGGGTGGTGGTGGCCCTCGCCCTCGGGCCCTTCACCCGCCACGCCGACCAGCGGGCCCGGGCCCGAACGGCGGCTGACGCTGCCGCCCTGGCCGGCGCGGCCGAGGGCGAGGACGCCGCCCGCGAGGTGGCCGAGGCCAACGGGGCCGACCTGCTCCACTGGAGGGAGCGGGGCGAGGAGGTGTGGGTGAGCGTCCAGGTGGGCGAGATCCAGGCCGCCGCCAAGGCTCGACGCGGCGAGTGACCAGGGACCGCTGTCTACACTCACCCGGATGCCGTCCGACCCGCCGACCGGCTCCCACGCGCGCCGGGGCCGGCGAGCCGGTGAGCGCCGCCTCGACGTCCGTGGCCTGCTGGGCTCGGACTCGTCGCTCGCCAACGCCCTGCGACCCCGGCCCACCCGTGGTCGGCGGGTGCGGCGGACCATCCGCCACATCGAGCCGTGGTCGGTCCTCAAGATCTCGCTCCTCTTCCACGCCGCGCTGTTCCTCGTGATCTGCGTGGCGTCGGCGCTGCTCTGGAGCGGCGCCCGAGCGTCGGGCACGGTCGACAACCTCGAGAGCTTCATCACCTCCGTCGGTGGCTTCGGCAACTGCGAACCGGTCGACGGCGCCGCGCCCGTCACCACCTCCACCGTGCCCACCACCTCCAGCTCCGTGGACGAGGTCGACCAGCTCAACCCCGAGAACACCTCGTCGTCCCTCACCGAGGACGAGGAGGCGGTGGTCGCCCCGGACGACGACACCACCATCGACGGCGACGAGGACTGCCGCGCCGGGGAACGGTTGGTGGGGGCGTTCCAGTTCGAGGACGGTCGGATCTTCGTCGGCTTCCTGGCCGGCGGCATCGTGCTGGTGCTGGCCGGCTCCGGTGCCGCGGTGGTGCTCACGCTGCTCTTCAACCTGATGAGCGACCTCGTCGGGGGCGTGGAGGTCACCGTGATCGAGGAGGAGCAGCGTCGCCCACCGCCCGATCCCGAGGACCGGGTTCCCGACGGGGGCGGTTCCGGCCGTTCGAGCTCGCTCCGGTTCCCTCGCCGCGACTAGGTTCGAAGCCCTGCCAAGGGGCTATAGCTCAGTCGGTTAGAGCGCATCCCTGATAAGGATGAGGTCGCAAGTTCGATTCTTGCTAGCCCCACGTACCGCCCGCCCACCTCGACTCCCTGGGAGCCCTGATGGCACTCCTCCGCCGAGCTCTCGTCGCCATCGGGCTGGCCGGTCTCATCGCGGCGGTGCTGCGGGTCCGTGGCAGCGGTGGGACCCCGCCCAAGGACGGCGGCTGGCGGGAGCTCGCCGGTCCCGACCTGCGTTGACACGGAGCACCGAGTGCGCGCCCTCCTGATCGGCCCGGGGGCCGTGGGCGCCCGGGCCATGCGCTCGCTGCTCGAGACCGGCGCCGAGCGGGTCGTCGTCACCGGCGGCACGGCGGCCAACCGAGCCGCCACCGTCGAGGCCGGCGGCGCTCACGCGGTCGACGGCGGCGCCGACGGATCGCCGTCGGAGCATCGCGACATCGACGTGGTGGTCCTCTGCGGTCCGGGCGGGACCCACGCAGGACCGGCCCGAGCCCACCTGGAGGCGGGCCGGTCGATCGTGTCGAGCAGCGACGACGTCGGCGACGTCCGGGCGCTCCTCGACCTCGATGTCTTGGCGCGCGAACGGGGGCGATCGGTGGTGGTGGGGGCCGGGTTCTCGCCGGGCTACACGTGCCTCCTCGCGCGGCACGCCGCGTCGGCCTTCGACCGGGTCGACGAGGTGCACGTGGCCCGCGCCGGCACCGGTGGTCCCGCGTGCGCCCGGCAGCACCACCGTGCCCTGGCCGGCACCGCGGTCGACTGGCGCGACGGCGAGTGGCTGGGCCGATCGGCCGGCTCCGGTCGAGAGCTGTGCTGGTTCCCCGACCCCATCGGTGGTCTCGACTGCTACCGGGCCGAGGTCCCCGACGCCCTCCTCCTCGCCCCCCACCTCCCGGGCGTGGGGCGGGTGACGGCCCGGGTCGCGGCCAGCCGCCGGGACCGGCTCACGGCCCGCCTTCCGATGCTGCGCCGGCCCCACCCCGAAGGGCTGGTGGGCGCGGTGCGGGTGGAGGTGCGCGGCTTGCGCCAGGGCGCCCAGGACGTGCTCGTCTACGGCGCGCTCGACCGACCGGCCGTGGCGAGCGGGGCCGTGGTGGCGTTGGCGGCGCGGTGGGTGGCGGACGGGCGGATCGCTCCCGGCGCCCGCGGGCTGGTGGCCATCGAGGATCCCGTGCCGGCCCTGCAGGAGCTGGCCGCCATCGGCGTTCGCGCCGCCGTCTTCGAGGGCGGAACGCTCGGGTCCTAGTGTCGAGCGGATGTTCCGCCGGCTGGCCCCGCTCACCCTCCTCGCCGCGGCGGTCCTGGGGGCCTGCTCGAGCGGTTCCGACGATCCCGACGACTCCGGCCCGGCGGTCGTCGACGCCGACGAGGGGATCGAGGGCGTGCTCGCCATCCGCATCCCGTCGGCCACGCACGTGGAGGGCGAGGTCGAGTACGACCGCACGCCGCCGGCCGGCGGGGACCACAACCCGGCTCCGGCCCGATGCGGGTTCTACGACGAGGCGATCCCGCCCGAGTTCATCGTGCACAGCATGGAGCACGGCGCGGTGTGGTTGGCCTACGCGCCCGACCTCGACGAAGCCTCGGTCACGTTGATCCACGATCTCGTGCGGGACAACCCCGAGACGATCGCCACGGTGCACCCCGACCTCGAGCCCGGCGTGGCCGTGGTGGCATCGGCGTGGGCCCGGCAGCTGTCGCTGACGGCGGCCGACGACCCCCGCCTGGCCGAGTTCGTCGAGCAGTACCAGGACGGCGACCAGGCGCCGGAGGCGTCGGTCGACTGCGCCGGCCAGGGCGTCGGCGTCCCGCTGCCCTAACCGGGTCCGTCCACCAGCCATCGTCGCACCGGCGCGGCCCGGTGCGGGAAGATGGCCCGGTGATCGTCGACTGCGCCGTCTACACCCACGGGCGCCGTCGTCCCGGTGACCTCGCGGTGATGGACGCCCTCGACGCCGCCGGCGAGGCCGACTCGTTCGTGTGGATCGGCCTCCACGAGCCGAGCGAGGAGGAGTTCGACGCCGTGCGCGACGAGCTCGGGCTCCACCCCCTCGCGGTCGAAGACGCGGTCCGGGCCCACCAGCGGCCCAAGCTCGAGGTCTACGACGACCACGTCTTCGCCGTGCTGCGGCCGGCGATCTACCACGACCAGGACGAGCGCCTCGAGGTCTCCGAGATCCAGCTCTTCATCGGCCGGAACTACGTCGTGGCCGTGCGGCACGGACAAGGGCACAGCCTGCGCGAGGTCCGCCTCAAGCTGGAGCAGGACCCGGAGCGCATGGCCTGTGGCCCGATGGCTGTCCTCCACGCCGTCGTCGACCGGGTGGTCGACGAC
>JALYWQ010000057.1 GCA_030852625.1 Actinomycetota bacterium | reverse complement strand
GCGTCTTCCACCTCGGCGGCGACGAGCACACCGAGGGCGTCGACCCCGAGCGTGAGTGCTATCCAGCCGGCCAGGCGGTCGGAGGCATCAGCGCTGTCACGCCTGCTGGCGACATCGTGCACAGCCTCGTCGAGGAGGCAGAAGCGATCCTCAGCCGGATCAGCGGCTACGTGGCGGCCCCAGCGTGAAGGCCTAGATGAGCCCGAGGTCCTTGACTGCAGCGCGCTCCTCCACGAGCTCGTTGGCGCTCTTGTCGATGCGCTCGCGGCTGAAGTCGTCGATGTCGAGACCTTGGACGATGGAGTACTCGCCGCCGGAGCAGGTGACGGGGAAGCTCGAGATGATCCCCTCGGGGACGCCGTAGCTGCCGTCGCTCGGGATGCCCATCGAGACCCAGTCGCCGTCGGCGGTGCCGAGGGCCCACGAGCGCACGTGATCGACAGCGGCGTTGGCCGCCGAGGCTGCGGAGGAGAGGCCGCGGGCCTTGATGATCGCCGCGCCGCGCTGCTGCACGGTGGGGATGAAGTCGCCCTCGAGCCAGGCCTGGTCGTTGCCGACGGCGTCGAAGGCAGCCTTGCCGTTGACCTCGGCGTGGAAGACGTCGGGGTACTGGGTGGCCGAGTGGTTGCCCCAGATCGTCATCTTCGTGACGTCGGTGTTGTGCACGCCGGCCTTGGCCGCCAGCTGGGCCACGGCCCGGTTGTGGTCGAGGCGGGTCATGGCGGTGAACCGCCCGGGGTCGAGGTCCTTGGCGTTCTGCTGGGCGATCAGGCAGTTGGTGTTGGCGGGGTTGCCGACCACGAGCACCTTCACGTCGCGCTTGGCCGAGCGGGACAGCGCTTCGCCCTGGGGCTTGAAGATCCCACCGTTGGCCGAGAGGAGGTCGGAGCGCTCCATGCCCTCCTTGCGGGGCATGGCTCCGACGAGGAGGGCCACGTCGGCATCCCCGAAGGCCACGTCGGCGTCGTCGGTCTGCACCATGCCGGCGAGGAGCGGGAACGAGCAGTCCTCGAGCTCCATGGCCACGCCCTCGAGCGCCCCGAGGGCCGGCGTGATCTCGAGCATCTGGAGGATCACCGGCTGGTCGGGCCCGAGCATCGAACCGGAGGCGATCCGGAAGAGGAGCGAGTAGCCGATCTGGCCGGCGGCGCCGGTGACCGCGACACGTACAGGGGGGAGCGAAGCCATGCCTGCGACCCTAGTTACCCGCCCCCGATGGCCGAAAACGTGCGATCGTGACGCCCATGGGCACGGAGCGGCTGGCAACCGATCGCCTCGTCGAGGAGGCGATCGCCGTCGCCGGGCACGACGACTTCGGCGAGTCGACGTGGCGGGAGGGCCTCGACGTGCTGCTGCCGTCGGTGGTCGAGGAAGGCCGGCTCAACGACATCGGCGTGGAGATGGTGGCCGGCGAGGTGGTGCGCTACCTGAGCAACCGGCTGGCGATCACGGCCTGGCGCCAGGAGCACCCGGCCGTGGCCGAGGCGCAGGTCGTGCAGCCCATCGTGATCGTCGGCCAGCCCCGCACCGGCACCACGATCCTGTTCGACCTCCTGGCCCAGGATCCTGCGCTGCGGGCCCCGCTCACGTGGGAGGTCGACCTCCCGCTGCCCCCGCCGTCGACGGCCACCTACGACACCGACGAGCGCATCGGGGAGGTGCAGGCCACCCTCGACATGGCCGACGTGCTCATCCCGGGCTTCACGGCCTTCCACGAGATCGGCGCCCGGCTCGGCCAGGAGTGCGTGCGCATCACCGGCTGCGACTTCCGATCGATGATCTTCCCCATCCAGTACCGGGTGCCGAGCTACAACCGGTGGCTGATGCACGAGGCCGACCTGGCGCCGGCGTACCGGTGGCATCGTCGGTTCCTCCAGCACCTGCAGTCGGGTCACCCGGGCGGCCAGGCACCGGTGCAGTGGCTGTTGAAGTCGCCCGCCCACCTCTGGCACCTCGACGCGCTCGTCGGCGAGTACCCCGACGCGGTGATCGTGCAGACCCACCGCGACCCGCTCAAGGTGATCGCCTCCATCAGCGCGCTGGCCGCCAACCTGCGCCGGATGGCCAGCGACGACACGTCCGTGGCCGACGCCGCCGAGCAGTACGCCGACGACATCCTCCTCGGCCTGGAGCGGGGCCTCGACGCCCGGGACCGCGGCGTGATCGCCGCCGACCAGGTGGTCGACGTGCAGTTCACCGACTTCGTCCGGGACCCCATGGCCGCCGTCCGCCGCCTCTACAGCACCCTCGGCCGTGAGCTCCCATCGAGCACGGAGAACGACATGCGCCGGTTCCTCGCCGCCCATCCCGGCGACGGCGGCGGGGGCGGCACGAGGTACCGGTGGAGCGACACCGGCCTCGACGAAGCCGAGCTACGAGCTCGCGCCAAGCCCTACGTCGACCGCTTCGACGTCGCTGAGGAAGTCCTGGCCTGAACGCGAACGAGCCCCCCGAAGGGGGCTCGTCGGCACAACTCGGGGACCTAGAGCTGCATGCTCTTGGTCTCGAGGAACTCGTCGAAGCCGTGCTCGCCGTACTCGCGGCCGTAGCCGGACTGCTTGTAGCCACCGAAGGGGGCGTTGGGGTTGAAGGCCCCACCGTTGACCTCGATCTGGCCGGTGCGGATCTTGCGAGCGACTGCCTTGGCATGCTCGGCGTCACCGGACCACACGCCGCCCGACAGGCCGTAGAGCGAGTCGTTGGCGATGGCGATGGCCTCGTCCTCGTCCTGGTACGGGAGGATCGACAGCACCGGCCCGAAGATCTCCTCCTGGGCGATGGTCATGTCGTTGCGGACCTCGGAGAACACCGTGGGGCGCACGAAGTAGCCGTTGGGGTCGACGCCCTCGGGCTTCTCGGGACCGCCGGTGACGAGCTTGGCGCCCTCGTCGATGCCCTTCTGGATGTAGCTGGTGACCCGCTCGACCTGCGCGTGGCTCGAGAGCGGGCCGAGGCGGGCGCCGGCCGCGAACGGGTCCATCGGCTGGAAGTTGGTCTCCACCTCGTCGGCCGCGATCCGCTCGGCGTCGGCCAGGCGGTTGGCGGGCACGAGCATGCGGGTGAGGGCGGTGCAGGTCTGGCCGGAGTTGATGTAGGCCTTGCCGATGCCGTCGCGCACGGCCTTCTCGAAGCCCTCGTCGTCGAGGTCGTCGAGGAGGATGTTGGCCGACTTGCCGCCGAGCTCGAGGGCGACCCGCTTGAGGGTGGCAGCGGCCGAGGCGGCCACCTGCTTGCCGGCGCGGGTGGAGCCGGTGAAGCTCACCATGTCGATCTCGGGATGGTCGGAGATGGCCTGGCCCACCTCGGCACCGGTGCCGGTGACGAGGTTGAACACGCCGGCCGGCAGGCCGATGTCGTGGATGATCTCGGTGAGGATGTAGGCGTCGAGCGGCGCCACCTCGCTGGGCTTCAGCACCACGGTGCAGCCGGCCGCGAGGGCGTAGGCCACCTTGGCCGCGATCTGGTGCAGCGGGTAGTTCCACGGGGTGATGGCCCCGACCACACCGACGGGCTCCTTCACCACGAGGCTGTTGCCGACGGTGGTCTCGTACGGGAAGTTCTCGGCCAGCTGGGCGGCGGTGCCGAAGGAGTTGATGGGCAGGCCGGCCTGCACGAGCTGGCTCAGCCACTTGGGCATGCCGGCTTCACGGGTGACGACGGTGGCGATCTCGTCCATGCGGGCACCGAGGCCCTCGGCGATGCGGCTGCAGTACTTGCCCCGCTCCTCCTTGGAGGTGGCGGCCCAGCCGTCGAAGGCGGCCCGGGCGGCCTTGGCGGCGGCGTCGACGTCGGCGGCGTTGCCGGACGGGATGCGACCGATCACCTCGCCGTTCGTCGAGTCGAAGACGTCGATGGAACCCTGGCCCTGCGACGGCACCCACGCGCCGTCGATGTAGATCTTGTCGTGCTCGAGCACGGGCATTCCCCCTGGATCGGTGTGGTGGTGCGGGACGCGATCACCGCTCCCGTTGGCCCGACGCTACCCCCGACGGCAGGGGGTCCGCACCTGCGCCCGGCCCACGATTTCCGCCAATCGCCAGGTTCGGCGCCGGTGTCGGCCCTGGCCCCGACCCTCAGGCGATGGTGACGTAGCCCGGCACCCGGTGGTGAGGCGTGTCGAGGTACACCTTGGCCTCGGGCGGCTTGCCGAAGCGTCCGTGGCTCCAGCGCACCTCCACGTGGCCGTCGACGGTGTGCTCCTCACCAGTGGTGCGGCACCGGACCTTGGCCTGCCAGCGCACCTGTGGTTGGCCGGCGTCGTCGGCCCAGGTGTCGACCCGCTTCAGCTCGTAGGCCTGCCGCCAGTCCCACGCCGTCATCACCCGGAGCCGGAGCGACCGCTCGCGGGAGGCGCCGAGCACGAAGTAGGGGGCGCTGCCGATCCGGAGGAGCCGCCAGAGCACGGCCTCGGCCTCGGCCCGCTTGGACAGGGCCGCCTTCCAGCGGGCCGCGGAAGCCACGCTCACGTCCCGGGCCAGGTCGGCGTAGGCGGCCTGGGCCTCGGCGGACCAGCCGGCGTCGAGGTAGGCCCGCAGCTCGGCCCGGTGAGAGGGGGTGAGGTCCTCGGCCCGCGGCGGCAGCGACGCCCGCGTTCCGAGTTCCAACCGCACCTGGGCGAAGAGGGCCTGGTAGCTGGCCGGAGCGACCTCCGCATACCAGTCACCCGCCACCTGCGAGGGCCCGCCGGCCAGGCCCCGGTCGAACAGGCGGCTGGGCGCCGAGTTGGCCAGCACGCGGGACAGGTACTTGCAGCTCAGCAGCCACACGTGGTCGACCCGCAGGTCGGCCGGCACCACCTCATCGCCCGGAGCGCGGGTGGGGCCCTTCCACTCGACCAGGCGCGGCACCTGGCCGCGGAGCCCTTCGTCGGCGAGGAGGAAGGCCCGTCCGTTGGCCCACGCCGCCGCGAACTCCTGCGGATGGCGGCGGTCGCCGTGCAGTTCGAGCAGCCGGTTCCAGATCGAGTCGGCGACGTTGGCCACCTGGCGGGCCCGGAGGCCGTCCTCCAGCGACGGCGCGCCGCTGATGGCGACCCCCGTGGCGATCTCCGTGATCTCGGTCTTGTCGGACGGCACGGTGTCCGGTCAGCCGGGGAGGAGGTCGCCGATCGGGCCCTCGACGGCGCCCGCGGCGTAGCCGGCCAGCCGCTCCACCGAGCCGGCTGCGGTGAGGCTGACGACGTCGACCAGCGCACCGCCCCGCGCCCCCGCCAGCGCCTTGGCCATCGCCGAGCGTGCCGGCGGGAGATCGGTGGTGACCACGAGCACGCGCTGGCCCGCCGCGGTGAGGATGGAGGCTTCGCCGAGGGTGCGGTACAGCACGTCGGTGCGGCTCAGGCCACGACGGGCCACGGTGCCGGTGCCGGCGACGAGCACGACCCACTCGGCACCCTTGGCGTCGGTGGCCGCCCAGTCGACCGACACGCCGCCAGCGAACCGCCGCTTCTTCATGGTGGCGGCGTCGGCGACGTGGAAGCCGGCCTCGGTGAGCAGCTGGGCGGCGGCCCCGGTGGCGCTGTCGGGCAGGGCCGCTATGGGCGAGGCGAGGCCGGCCGCCTGCGCCTCGGCCACCCGGGCCCGTGCGGCCTTGGCGTAGCCCTCGTCGGTGTCGTAGCCGAGGTAGTGGCGGCCGGTGCGCACGGCGGCGACGGCGGTGGTGCCGGAGCCCATGAACGGGTCGAGCACGACGTCGCCCTCGTAGGTGTAGAGCTCGATCAGGCGCTGCGGGAGCTCGACCGGGAACGGCGCAGGGTGGCCGACCCGGGTGGCGCTCTCGGGCGGCAGCTCCCACAGGTCGAGGGTGGCGTCCATGAACTCGTCGGCCGTGGTGGACGCCCGCGCGGGAAGCCCCTGCTCGGCCCGCACCGACGGCTTGAGGGCCCGGTCGAACCGGCCCTTGCTGGCGATGATCACCCGTTCGGTGACGTCGCGCAGCACGGGGTTGGCCGGCTGCTTGAACGAGCCCCACGCGCAGTTGCCGCCCGCGCCGCGCGCCTTCTGCCAGATCACCTCGCCTCGCAGCAGGAGCCCGAGGCGGTCTTGCAGGATGCCGATCACGTCGGCCGAGAGGGAGCGGTAGGGCTTGCGGCCGAGGTTGGCCACGTTGACGGCGATCCGCCCGCCCGGCTCGAGCTTGTCGACGCACTCGGCGAACACGTCCTCCAGCATCGTGAGGTACTCGACGTAGGTGGCCGGGATGTGGCCCTCGCCGAGCTCGGCCTCGTAGGCCTTGCCGGCGAAGTAGGGCGGCGAGGTGACCACGAGGGCCACCGAGCTCGGGCGCACGCGGTCCATCCGCCGGGCGTCGCCCACGTAGATCTCGTCGACGACGCCGGGCGCGGCCACCTCGGTGTCGTCGTTCAGCTCCGGCGCGGTGAAGCGGGCGTAGAAGCCGCTGGCGTCGTGGTTCTCGCGCCGGGACACCCCGAACGCCGACGTGGACGTCGCTCGCTTCCGCTGCGCGCCTCCATCCACCGCGGCCAACCCTCTCGTCGATCCCGTCACACCACGGACCCTACGAAGGGGGTGTGACAACTCGATCCACGGTACCGGGCGGCGCGCGCGGGCGCGAGCCCGGAGCGCCATGGGAGCCCGCCCGCCTGGGTGGGTAGCCTCCATCGGTACCCCCCCGCCCCCCGGCACGAGCACGGAAGACCGACCATGGCACCCACCTCCACGATCATCTACACCCACACCGACGAGGCTCCGCTCCTGGCGACCTATTCGTTCCTGCCGATCATCCAGGCCTTCGCCTCGGCGGCGGGCGTGGCGGTGGAGACCCGGGACATCTCGGTGGCGGCCCGGATCATCGCCAGCTTCCCCGAGCGGCTCACCGAGGCCCAGCGCCAGGCCGACGCGCTCGCCGAGCTCGGCGAGCTCACCCAGCACCCCGAAGCCAACATCATCAAGCTGCCGAACGTCAGCGCCTCCCTCCCCCAGCTGAAGGCCGCCATCAAGGAGCTCCAGGACAAGGGCTACGACCTCCCCGACTACCCCGAGGAGCCGGCCACCGACGAGGAGCGCGACATCCAGGCCCGCTACGAGAAGGTGAAGGGCAGCGCGGTGAACCCCGTGCTCCGCGAGGGCAACTCCGACCGCCGGGCCCCGGCGTCGGTGAAGCAGTACGCCAAGAAGCACCCCCACTCGATGGGCGCCTGGTCACCCACGTCGGCCACCCACGTGGCCACGATGGGCCACGACGACTTCCGCAGCAACGAGCAGTCCACCACCGTCGAAGCCGGCGGCGTGGTGCGCATCGAGCACGTGGGCGACGACGGCACCACCACCATCCTCAAGGACGGGCTCTCGCTGCTCCCCGGCGAGGTGATCGACGCCACCTTCCTGTCGGTTCGGGCGCTCGACACCTTCCTGGCCGGGCAGTTCGCCGACGCCAAGGCGAGCGGCATCCTGCTGTCGCTGCACCTCAAGGCCACGATGATGAAGGTGTCGGACCCGATCATCTTCGGCCACGCCGTCCGCACCTACTTCGCCGATGTCTTCGCCACCTACGGCGACACCTTCGAGGAGCTCGGCCTCACGGCCAACGACGGCCTGGCCAGCCTGCTCGAGGGCATCGCCGCCCTGCCGGAGGACCGTCGGGCCCCGATCGAGGCCGCCATCCAGCAGGCCATCGCCGACGGCGCCGACCTGGCCATGGTCGACTCCGACCGCGGCATCACCAACCTCCACGTGCCGAGCGACGTCATCGTCGACGCGTCCATGCCGGCCATGATCCGCACGTCGGGCCAGATGTGGAACGCCGCCGGCGAGCAGCAGGACACGAAGGCCGTGATCCCCGACAGCTGCTACTCGGGGATCTACCAGGTCGTCATCGACGACTGCCGGGCCAACGGCGCCTACGACCCCTCGTCGATGGGGTCGGTGCCCAACGTCGGCCTAATGGCACAGAAGGCCGAGGAGTACGGGTCGCACGACAAGACCTTCGAGATCGCCGCGGCCGGCACCGTGCAGGTGGTCGACGCCGACGGCAACGTGCTCCTCTCCCACCAGGTCGAGGCCGGCGACATCTGGCGGATGTGCCAGACCCGTGACC
>JALYWQ010000029.1 GCA_030852625.1 Actinomycetota bacterium | reverse complement strand
GGTGTGGCCACCCTCGATCGCGCTGACTCCACCGCCATCGCGCAAGGCTTCACCGACGCCGGCTTCGCCACCGTCGACCTCACCCATGACGAGCTGGCCAAGGAGCACGTGCGCCACATGGTCGGCGGCCGTAGCGGCCTGGCCGACGACGAGCGGCTCTTCCGCTTCCTGTTCCCCGAGCGACCCGGGGCGCTCATGCGGTTCCTCGCCCAGATGCGATCAGACTGGAACATCAGCCTCTTCCACTACCGCAACCAGGGTTCGGACTACGGACGGGTCCTCGTCGGTCTGCAGGTCCCGCCGGAGGACGACGGCGCGCTCGCCGAGTTCCTCGATGGCCTCGGCTTCCCGTACGAAGACGAGTCGGACAACCCCGTCTACCGGTTGTTCCTCCGCTGATGGTGCGACCACGGGGTCGACCGCCGGGCGGTGGCCTGGCCCACTCCACGGAGGAGCTGCTCGACCGGGCCCTCGAGGCCTTCGCCGAGCGAGGCTACGAAGGCACGTCGGTGCGCGAGCTGGCCCGCGACCTCGGTGTCAGCCACAACCTCATCCCGCAACGCCTCGGTTCCAAGGAGGACCTCTGGTTCGCGGCCGTCGACCGGGGCTTCGGGTTCCTCGCCGTCGAGCTCACGTCGGTGCTCGTCGAGGTGAACGACGCCGATGACGACCTGGCTCGGCTCCGCGCCCTGGTGCGTCGCTTCATCGAAGCCAACGCCAGGCGCCCGGCGCTGCTGCAGGTGATCAGCCGGGAGGCGGTGTCGCCCGGCCCGCGCCTGGACCACATCTTCGACACCTTCATCGCCCCGGTGCGCGACTTCGGCGACGACCTCCTCCGGCGGCTCCGAGCCGAGGGGAAGGTGCGCAACGACTCGGTGTCGATCCTCTACTTCCTCATGACCCACGGCGGTGGTGGCGCAGCCGCCCTGCCGGGCCTGGCCGCTCGCCTCGGCGCACCGGTCGATCCGAGCGACGACGCCGCGATCCGGGCCCACGCAGCCGCGGTGACCGAGATCATCTTCGACGGTCTGGGTGTCGGTCGCCGCGATAATTGACGTCTGTCACCAATACTTGGCACGATGCACGCATGGACCTGCGTGAACGGATCCGGACCGAGATCGAAGCGGTGGGCGGGCGCCACGACGAGCCCGACGTCTACGGCGGTGTGCCGGGCGATCCCGGCCTCGCTGGGGGCCCCGGGAGCATCTCGTGGGAGATCAACGGCGACCTGGCCAGCGTCACCGCGGCCGGGATGGCGGCGATCATCATGGAGGTGCTGCACCCGTCGGTCATGGCCGGCGTCTACACGCAGTCCACCTACGCCACCGAGCCCCTCAAGCGGGCGAGGAACACCTTCGGCTACGTGATGCGCACCACCTTCGGCAACACCGAGGCCGCCACCGCCGTGATCGCCCACGTGCGGAAGGTGCATGGCTACGTGACGGGCACCCGTCCCGACGGCGTGGCCTACGAGGCCCTCGACCCCGAGCTCATCGCGTGGGTCCACACGTGCATCCCCTGGGCGATCATGGAGGCCTTCCACCGGTACGGGCGGCCGCTCACCACCGCGGAGCGCGACCAGTACCTGCGCGAGCAGGCGCCCATCGGACGCATGGGCGGCGCCGAATGGGTGCCGGAGTCCATGGCCGAGCTCACCGACTACGTCGCGCGGATGCGGCCGCTCATGGCCATGAACGAGCAGACGCGCGACTTCATCAACTTCCTGGCCGGTGACGACAGCAACGGCACCTTCCGGGCGCCGCTGCGCAAGCAGCTGGAGCGTCGTCTCGGGATCTCGGCGTCGATGTCGTTGATGCCCGAGTGGGCTCAGCACCTCACCGGCACCTACCAGCCGGCGTTGGTGCACAAGCTGTACCTCGAGCCGAACACCCGCCTGCAGTCGCGGTTGCTCCGCTGGGCCGTCCCCGAGCTCGAGTGCAAGCGCCTGGCCGTGGCGCGGGCGACGGCCCGCCCGGACGCCGCCGAGTCCGCCGCCTGACCCGCTGCCTGTCGGGCGAGCCGGCGGAAGACGGCGGGCTGCGTTGCCGTACTCGGTTCGAGCGCTGGAGCCACCGTCGCGATGAGTTCTGGGCCCGGGCTCCGTCGTACGGGGGAGCGCCGCGTCCCGCGCGCCATGAGGAGGATCGCCGTGGCCCCCACTGCACCCGCGTCGACGTTGACCCGGCCGGATCGACGCGTACGCTTGGCGGCCGTGGCCACCAACACGACTGACCGGCCGGGCGGGCCCGTCATCCCCGCAGATCTCGAGCGGGCGCTCGACCAGCACCGCCGGGAGCTCACCGGCTACTGCTACCGCATGCTCGGGTCGGGTTCCGAGGCCGAGGATGCAGTGCAGGAGACCCTCGTGAAGGCGTGGAAGGCCTTCGACCAGTTCGAGGCCCGCTCCTCGGTGCGGTCGTGGCTCTACCGCATCGCCACCAACGTCTGCATCGACATGCTGCGGGGACCACAACGCCGGGCGCGGCCGATGGACCTCGGCCCGTCGTCCACCGTGGACACCGCGGTGCTCGCGCAGCAGCCCGAGCACGCCTTCGTGCGCCCCATCGCCGACAGCCGTGTGATCGACACCGACGGCGATCCCGCCGAGGTGTCCGAGGCCCGCGAGACCATCCGCCTGGCCTTCGTGGCCGCCCTCCAGCACCTGCCGGCCCGCCAGCGGGCCGTGCTCATCCTGTGTGAGGTGCTCAAGTGGCAGGCCACCGAGGTGGCCGAGCTGCTCGACACGAGCGTGGCCTCGGTGAACAGCGCGCTGCAGCGGGCTCGGGCCACCCTCGCCACGGTCGACGTCGACCAGCTCGACCGCACCCTCGACCCGGAGCACGAGGCGCTGCTGGCCCGCTACGTCGATGCGTTCCTCCGCTACGACATGACCGCCCTGGCCGAGCTGCTCCGCGACGACGTCATCATCTCGATGCCGCCGCACGACCTCTGGCTGACGGGCCCCGAGAACGTCATCGGTTGGATGACCGGGCCCGGGCACGAGTGCGCCGGCTCCCGGATGATCGCGGTGCAGGCCAACGGAACCGCCGCGTTCGGCCAGTACCGCCCGGCCGGGCCGGGCCGCTGGGAGCCGTGGAGCCTCCAGCTCATCGAGGTGAAGGGCGGCCGCATCGCCGGCCACCACAACTTCCTCTACCCCGAGCTGTTCGCCGAGTTCGGCCTCCCGCCCTTCCTCGAGGACTGACCGGCCGAGATCAGGACGGTTCGAGCTGGTCGGTGA
>JALYWQ010000011.1 GCA_030852625.1 Actinomycetota bacterium | reverse complement strand
CCTCAGCCTCGAGCTGCGCGACCTCGGCACCGACGTCGGGGTGAGCGTGCTGCTGCCCGGCTTCGTCCGCACCCGGATCGGCGAGAGCGAGCGCAACCGGCCCGCGGCCGACCGTCGGACGGGGATCGGCGGCACCGTCAGCCAGCTCCTCGACGCCGGCAGCCAACCCGAGGACGTGGCCGAGCTCGTCGTCGACGCGGTGCGGGAGGGTCGGTTCTGGATCTTCACCCACCCCGAGATGCTGGCCGGCGTGGAACTGCGCACGGCGTCGATGCTCGAAGGTCGCCATCCCCAAGCGCTCGACCTCGATGCCCTGCTGTCCGAGAGGAGCCCCCGATGAACGGGCCCGACCTCCACACACCGGTTCGAGAGCCCGTCCGTCGGTGGGGCGCGTCGGTGGAGCAGTACCCCCGTGGCACCCACACCGTGCCGGCGTCGCGCTACTCGGACCCCGCCCACTTCCAACGGGAGCTCGACCTCGTGCTCCGCCGCCACTGGCTGTTCGGCGGCGTGTCGACGGAGGTGCCGGAGCCGGGCGACTTCAAGGTGTGGGAGCACATGGGCGAGACCGTCGTCATCATCCGCAAGACCGACGGCACCCTCAACGCCTTCCACAACGTGTGCCAGCACCGGGGCGCCCGCATCGTGCCGGCCGACGGCCACTGCGACCGCTACTTCGAGTGCAAGTGGCACGGCTGGCGCTACGACGAAGAAGGCACCGTGGTGCGTGTGCCGAAGCGGGAGGACTTCGATCCCGCCGCCCTCGAAGGCCTCCGAGCCATGGCGGTGGCGGTGGCCGAGTGGCGAGGGCTGATCTTCCTGAACCTGGCTGGCCCCGCCGAGGCCCCGGACTTCGTCGAGTACCTCGGCGAGATCGCCGACGAGTTCGCGCCGTTCGGCGTCGAGCACATGGCGTCGTTCCACCACCAGAGCCGCCCGCTCACGGCCAACTGGAAGGCCGTGCTCGACGGCTTCAACGAGGCCTACCACGGGGCGACCACCCACAAGGTGTTCAACGACAACGAGCTGTGGAACCTCGACCAGATGTCGATCGCCACCATGGGGCTCCACGACGGCTACTTCCTGCCCTACCGGTTCCTCTGGGACCAGATGCAGGCCACCGAGGACCACCACCAGTACGCCACCTGCCACTACCTCGTGTTCCCCAACACGATCTTCCTGTTCCAGCCTGCCATCGACACCCTGAACATCATGGTGGCGTGGCCCGAGGAGGTGGGGCTCACGGAGTTCGAGTTCCAGCTGCTCTCGGGCCCCAAGGCTGACCCGGGGGTGGTGAGCACCGTGGCCGACCACTTCAACCTGGTGCTCGACGAGGACGCGTACGCCATGGTGCAGTCGGGCGCCACGCTGCGGTCGCTGGCCTACCAGCGGAACCTGTTCGGGCGGCGGGAGGGACGGCTCACCAACCTGGCCGAGAACCTCGAACGCATCCTCGGCGACGACGAGCCCTGCGCATGAGCGATCCCGCCAAGGCGCTCGCGGCCCTCGACGACGAGACGGTCCGCTGCCCGTTCCCCCACTACGCGGCCCTGCGGGACCAGGCCCCGGTGGTGTGGTCCGACGAGCTCGGCGCCTTCCTGGTCACCGGCGACGAGGAAGCCCAGGCGGTCCTGCGGGACCCCGACGCGTTCTCGTCCCGCAACGCCGCCGGGCCGCTCTCGGCCGAGCGGCTCGGACCCATCCTCGAGGCCGCTGGCGACCTCGTGCCCGAGCTGCTCGAGATCGCGGGGAACGCCAACCCCGGCTTGCTGCTGGCCGACCCGCCCGAGCACACCCGGGTGCGCAGCCTCGTGAATCGGGCCTTCACCCCAAAGCGGGTGCAGCTGCTCGAGCCGTTCATCGAGCAGTTGGCCAACGAGCTCGTCGACCGGTTCATCGAGCGGGGATCGGTCGACTTCATCGACGAGTTCGCTGTCCCCCTGCCGATCACCGTGATCGCCCGGATCCTCGGGATCCCCGACGACGAGCTCGGCGACATGAAGCGGTGGAGCAAGGACCTCGTCGTCCTCGTCGGCAACCACGGTGACACGGCCCGGGAGGACGTAGCGGCGTTCCTGGCCGCCGACCGCCAGTTCAAGTCCTGCATCGGCGCCCTCATCGACGCCCGTCGGGCCGAGCCGGTCGACGACCTGGTGGGCGTGCTCGCCGCCACCGAGGTGGACGGCGAGCTCATCGATCGAGCGGTCCTCCTCGACGTGCTCCGCCAGTTCGTCACCGCGGGACACGACACCACCACCGCCCTGCTCGCTGCCGGCATGCAGGCCCTTGCGGAGGACCCGACCCTCGCGGCCGCCGTGCAGGCCGACCCCGATCGGATCCCGGCCTTCGTCGAGGAGGTGCTCCGACTGGATGCGCCGCTCCAGGGCCTCTACCGAACGACCACCGGGCCGACGACGCTCAGCGGCGTCGACCTGCCGGCCGATCGCCAGGTGCTCGTGCTCTACGCGGCGGGCAACCGCGACCCGCGGGCCCACGCCGAGCCCGACTCCATCGTCCTCGACCGTGAGCCGCCCACCCGGCACCTGTCCTTCGGACAGGGGATCCACTTCTGCGTCGGCGCCCCGCTCGCCCGCGCCGAAGGCCGCATCGCATTCCGGGTGCTGGCGGAACGATTCCTACCCCTGGAGCCCGTCATCGACGGCGCGGTCGGCTACCAGCGGTCGCTCCTCCTGCGGGGCCGATCCGCGCTGTCGCTCCGCTTCAATCCCTAGGCGGGGACGTCGCCCTGCAGCGTGATGCGGTGCATCACGCGCTTGTGCCCGTGGTAGTCGTTCACCGGGTTGTGCTGCACGCAGCGGTTGTCCCACAGCGCCAGCGAACCGACCTCCCACCGGAAGCGGCACGTGAACTCCGGCTTCACCTGGTGGCGGAAGAGGAACTCGAGCAGCGGCCTGCTCTCCTCCTCGGTCATGCCGTCGAAGCGAGCCGTGTGGGCCACGTTGACGTAGAGCGCCCTGCGCCCCGTCTCCGGGTGGGTGCGCACCACCGGGTGGGTGGCTTCGTAGAGCGGGAGCTCGCCGCCGTCGTGCTCGCGGACGCGGTCTTCGCGGGTCTTGCTCACGTCGGCGAGAGCTGAGCTGTTGATCGCTCGCAACGGGTCGAGCAGCTCCTGCATCGCCGGGGACAGCGCTTCGTAGGCCGCGTACTGGCTGGCAAACATCGTGTCGCCTCCCGACGGCGGGATCTCCCGGCCGAGCAGCATCGTGGCCATCGGCGGTGTGTCGAGGTAGGCGGTGTCGGAATGCCAGATGCCGCCGAAGTTCACCTGCTCGTCGGGCAGCTTCACCACCGCGATGATGTCGGGATGCCCGTCAATGCCGGGCACGAACGGGTAGCGGGCCAGCTCGCCGATCGACCGGGCGAAAGCCAGGAACTGCTCGGCGGTGAGCTCCTGGTTTCGGAAGAACACCACGCCGTGCTCGAGCCAGGCCTGGCGGATCTGGGCGACCAGGTCGTCGGTGAGGTCGGCCAGATCGACGCCGCCGAGCTCGGCGCCGACGCGCCCGGCGATCGGCGACACCGTGAGCGTGGGCCGGGGAGCGGTGCTCGCTTCGGGCTGGGCCATGGCGGCGATGCTAGGTCGGCTTCACACCCAGCTCGACCGCGACGTACTCCGGGTCGCTCTCGTCGCGCATGCTGAACTGCCACTTGCAGCAGACGTCACCCGGATCCCTGCGAGGCGGGATGGCGAGGATGTCCACCTTCATGTTCGGGTTGTACATCTTCGTCGTGACGATCATCGACTTGGGACAGGTCGAGTGGCAGTTCTTCTCGAGGATGTCGGGCCGGCCCATGGCCTCCCACTGGTCGACCGCCACGCAGCGGTTGAACGTCATGATCCCGACGTCGGGCTCGGGCATCTCGAAGGTGAGGTCGAAGGCCTTGCCCGGGAGGGCGGTGGCATCCATCTGGAGGTCCTTCATCCAGTCGGCGACCGTGGAGCCGGTGATGCCGAGGTGGTCGGCCTTGAGCTGCTTGGCGCCGGGCAGGACGGTGTCACCCCAGAGCGTCCACTGGATGTCGAACATCACGTCGAGGCCGTAGCGCACCGTGATCTGCGTGGCCCACGCCTCGATGCACTGGAGCAGGAACTCGTGGCTCCCGAGCAGCCAGGTCACCAGCTCCGGCTTGGTGAGCTCGCTGGCCTCGGGGCGCGGGGAGAACAGGCCGGTGTAGACGACGCGGGTGGCGGCGCGGTCGGCCTCGGCCACGGCGAGGTTCGGGTCCTCGTACGTGATCGACGCGGGGAGGAACTCGGCCCGCATCCGCTCGATCTCCGGCACGACCTGGTCGTTCCAGGCCGCCCATTCGATCTCGGCCATGGTGTCGGCGCCGTAGCGGCGCGACACCTCGTCGGCCCAACCGTCCAGGCACAGGGTGAGGTAGGCCTCACTCCAGGGCAGGAACCTCGTGGCCAGGGCTTCGATCGAGAAGTCGGTGAAGCGCAGGTCGGCCCGGTACTCGCCGCTGTAGTCGGGAAGCTCCGCTCCCGAGTCGACGTGAAGCTCCTGGCGGATGTCCATGCGGGACAGCGGATACGTCACGGTGTCGTCGGCGCGCGGGAACTTCGGATAGTTGGTGAGGTCGACGCCGAGCATCAGCACGAAGTCGTCGGCGACGACGTCCTCGTCGAGGTGCGCCCCGGGCTTGCGGATCTCGAGGAACTCGTTGAGCTCCTGCGTCACGTCGTCGGGCATCAGAACCCCCCTGGTCGATCGCCGTGCACGAGGAGCCTACGCCCCCGTGGCGTCATAAGATAGTGAACACTATTGTAAGTGGGACATGACTGCCGTCGAACTGAGCCCGCCCGTCGAGATCCCGGGCCACGTCCCCGAGTCGCTCGTCTACGACTTCGACTACAACGCCGACCCCGCCTACATCGCCGACCCCCAGGCCCGAGCCCGGGACCTGCTGGCCAACGCGCCCGGCGTCTTCTGGACGCCTCGCAACGGAGGGCACTGGGTGGTGCTCCCCCACCAGCCGATGCTCGAGGCGTTCCGCAACTGGGAGGTGTTCTCGAGCGAGCACTTCTCGCCGGAGGAGTTCGACCTGATGATGGCGGCCCTTCCCGAAGATCAGCGGGTGCCGGCGCCGATCCCGATCTGCGTGGACCCCCCGCTGCAGTCGAAGCTGCGGGCCCCGCTGGTGTCGACGTTCACCCCGAAGGCCGTCAAGGCCTTGGAACCGCACATCCGGGAGCTGGCCGAGCGGTTGGTCGACGGCATCGCCGCCACCGGGCACTGCGAGTTCATGGACGAGGTGGCCGGCCGCTACCCCGTCGAGATCTTCCTGGAGATGTTCGGGCTGCCCGTCGAGCGCGAACGGGAGTACCGCCAGCTGGCCAAGGAGCAGGTGGCCGGCGCCAACCCCGACCCCATGGTCGCCATGAACCTGCTCCGCGGGATCGCCGAGGTCATGCGGGACACCGTGCTCCAACGTCGGGACGACCCGAAGGACGACATGATCAGCCGGTTGTGGGCGGCCGACATCGACGGCGAGCCCATGACCTTCGAGATCATGCAGAGCTACTGCGCCATCCTCTTCATCGCCGGCCTCGACACCGTCGTCAACGCCCTCGGCTTCGGCGTGGGCCACCTCGCCGCCAACCCGCAGCTCCAAGACGAGCTGCGGGGCCGGCCTGACGCCATCGCCGACGCGTCGAAGGAGCTCCTCCGCTGCTACGGCTTCGTCGCACCGATGCGGGTGCTGAAGCAGGACCACGAGTTCCACGGAGCGCCCCTCAGGAAGGGCGACACCGTGCAGCTCTTCACGCCCTCGTCGGGCTACGACCCGGCCGCCTTTCCGGACCCCGAGCGGTTCGACCCCCGCCGTGACGGGGCGTCCCACCTGGCCTTCGCCATCGGGCCGCACTTCTGCCTCGGGGCCCATCTGGCCCGCCTCGAGCTCGACACCTTCTACGAAGTGCTGCTCGACCGGCTCCCCACGTTCGGCCTCGACCCGGATCACCCGCCGACCTACCACGGCGGGCTCATCGCCGGCGTCTCCAGCCTGCACCTCGTCTGGGACGGCTGATCCGACCGGTCCTCAGGTACCCGAGCTAGGCGACAGCGCTTGGATGGCCTCAACCGTGGTGGGGTGCCAGAGCACCTGGGCGTGGTCGGCCTCGGCGATGCGAGTGACCTGCGTCCCCGGGGCGAGGGCCGCGGGATCGGGCACGGCGCGGTAGAGCGGCCTCTTGCCCGGAGCCGCGCCCCATTCGGCGAGGACGATGTGGCACGGCATCGACAGCCCTCGTAGGGCGTCGGCCCGCCAGGTCCCCGTGAAGCACTCGGCGGCGTCCTCGAGGAGCACGGACCGATCCTGCTGGAGGCGCATGGCCCCGGGCGGCCCGGCGATGTCGATCTCGAACGCCCACCGGATCCAGTCGGGGTCGAGTTGGTCGAACCCGTGGGCCCGCTTTCCCAGCCAGCTCCAGAGGTCGTCGAAGTCGTCCCACGTGCGGTCGGCCTTCGGCAAGCGGGTGCGGAACGTGGTCTTCACTGCCCAACGGGAGCGCAGCGGCCCGGGCAGCTTCACCGGCGGACCGCCGTCGAGGAGGGCCAGCCCAACCACGCGGTCGGGGTGGAGCTGGGCGAATCGGAGGCCGATGAACCCGCCCATCGAGTGGCCGACGACCACTGCCTTGTCGATGTCGGACTGGTCGAGGAGTCGCACCAGGTCGTTGGCGTGGGTGGTGATGCTGTCCGGGCACGGGACGGCGACGCCCGAGGCCCGGCCCCGGGCATCCTGAGCCACGAGGCGACGGTCGGGCATCGCTCGCGCGATGAGATCGAAGAGACGGTGGTTCGAGGTGAGGCCCTGGATGCCGAGGATGGCCGGGCCGCCTCCCTCCCAGACGCCACCACCCAGCTCCCGTCCGGGTGCGTCGAGGACGGGGACGGTGATGGGGCGGTAGCGATCGGGTTGCATGGTTCCTCCGGGTGCGCCGGTCACGGGGCCGGCGCGGCGTCGGGCAGGAGCTTCCCCGGGTTGAGGATCCCCTGCGGGTCGAGGGCGGCCTTGATCTGCCGCATGACGTCGAGGGCCGGGCCGTGCTCGGCCTCGAGGAAGTGCTGCTTCCCGACGCCCACGCCGTGCTCGCCCGTGCAGGTGCCGTCCATGGCCAGGGCACGGTGCACCATCCGTTCGTTGGCTGCTTCGACGGCGGCGACCTCCTCGGCGCTCGACTCGTCCACCAGGAAGATGAGGTGGAAATTCCCGTCGCCGATGTGCCCGAGCAGGCACACCGAGGACCCGAGGGAGGCGAGATCGGCCTTGGTCTCGGCGATGCACTCCGCCAACCGGGACACCGGCACGCACACGTCGGTGGTGATGGGCTTGGTGCCGGGGCGGAGGGCGCATGCCGCGAAGAAGGCGTTGTGGCGGGCCGCCCACAGGCGGTTCCGCTCGGCCTGGTCGGTGGACCACTGGAAGTCGACCGCGCCGTGCGTCGCGGCGATGGCGCCGACCGACTCGGCGTCCTCGGCCACGCCCCGTTCGCTCCCGTGCAGCTCGAAGCAGACCGTCGGGGCGACGACGAGGTCCAGATCCGCATAGCGGTTCACGGCGTCGATCTGGGTCTCGTCGAGGAGCTCGGACCGGGCGATCGGCACCCCCAGCTGCACCACCTCGATGACCGCGCGCACAGCGTCGTCCACGGTGGGGAAGGTGGCGACGGCCGCCGCGGTGGCCTCGGGAATGCCGTAGACCCGCAGCGTGAGCTCCGTGATGATGCCGAGGGTTCCCTCGCTACCGGTGAAGAGCCGGGTGAGGTCGTAGCCGGCCGCGCTCTTTCGGGCCCGGCTCGCCGTTCGGATCACCGTGCCGTCGGCGGTGACGACGGTGAGGTTGACGACGTTGTCACGCATGCTGCCGTACCGCACCGTGGTGGTGCCCGACGCCCGGGTGGCGGCCATCCCGCCGAGGGTGGCGTCGGCCCCGGGATCGACGGGGAAGAACAGGCCGTCGCGGACCAGGATGTCGTTCAGCTGCTTGCGCGTGACGCCGGCCTGCACGGTGACGTCGAGATCGGGCACCCGCACCTCCACCACGCGATCCATCCCGGTGAGGTCGATGCACACCCCGCCGTGGATGGCGGCCACGTGGGCCTCGAGCGAGGTCCCGGCCCCGAAGGCGATCACCGGCACCCGGTGGGAGCCGCAGGTGCGCACGATGGCGGCGACCTCCTCGGTGGAGGTCGGGAAGCACACCGCGTCGGGCGGGAAGGCCATCGGGTTCGACTCGCCGTGGCCGTGCTGCTCGCGCACCGCTGCCCCGGTGGACACCCGGTCGTCGAGGAGCTGGCGGAGCTCGGCGATCACCTCGTCGAGGGCGCTGGTCGGGGTGATGGTCATGGGAACCTCACGTCGGTTGCAGGGCGGCGCCGGAGCGCTCCACGGCGAGGGCGTCGTCACCCAGGTAGGCGGCGGCGACCCGGGGGTCGTTGCGCACGGCGTCGGGCCGTGCGTCGGCGATCACGGCGCCGGTGTCCATGGCCACCACCCGGTCGGCGATGCCCATGATGAGCGGGATGTCGTGCTCGATGACGATCATGGTGAGGTCGAACTCGGCCCGCAGGGAGCGCAGGACGCCGCCGAGCTGCTCGACCTCCCGTTGCGCGACGCCGGAGGCCGGCTCGTCCAGCAGCAGCAGCACCGGGCGCTGCGCTACGAGGCAGGCCAGCTCCGCGATGCGACGGGTGCCGGTGGAGAGCTCCTGGATCCGCCGGTCGCGGTAGGCCCCCAGCCCGAACCGCGCCACCAGGTGGTCGGCCGCCGCACGCCGGCGCCGCTCGGCCCGGCGCAGCCCGAGCACGGCCCCGAGGAACGAGGTGGGGTCGCCCTCCTCGAGGGCCACGACCACTGCGTCGTGGACGGTGAGGGTGGCGAACAGCGCGGCGTCCTGGAAGCTGCGGACCAGTCCGAACCGGGCCCGGGCCTCCGGCGACCAGCTCGATACGTCCTCACCCCCGAACGTGACCGTTCCGGCGTCGAGCCGGGTGAAGCCAGCGAGCAGTTCGAAGGTGGTCGTCTTCCCCGCCCCGTTGGGCCCAATCAGCCCCACGATCTCGCCGGCGTGGACGTCGAAGCTGACACCGGCGACGGCGTGCACCCCGCCGAAGGCCTTGCGGAGACCGACGGCCTGCAGCAACGGCTCGTCCGTCCCGACCGGCGCAAGGGCCGTGCGGTCCTCGCTCGAACTCCCTCGCAGGTCGGTGATCGACTCGACGACCGCGTCCGGGTCGTCACCCGCCGTCGGCTCGATCGCCGCGCTGCTGAGCTGCGCTCGTCGGGCCAGCACCTTGGCCAGCCTCGCCCGAAGCGGATCGGCCGCCTGCGCCAACCCGCCGGGGAAGGTGAGCAGCACGAGCAGGATGCCCACCTTGGAGGCCGCCAGCCCGGCGGCGTCGAGGTCGACGAACGCCGGGATGCCCACGACGAAGATCACGCCGAGGAGCGGTCCGATCACGGTGGAGACGCCGCCGAGCACCGACATCACGACCACGTCGATGCTCGCGCTCACCGGGAAGGTGGGGGCGCCGATGTTGGAGAAGGCGTGGCCGTAGGCGGCGCCGCCGATGCCGGCCAGGAAGCCGGCCAGGGCCAGCCCCTGCACCTTCACCCGCCAGGCCGAGAGGCCGAGGGCGCGCGCCGCGTCCTCGTTGTCCCGCACCGCCAGCATGAGGCGGGCTCGCCCGGAGCGCCGAACGTTCACGCTCAGCGCCAGCGCGAGGAGGAGCACCGCCAGCACCACGTAGTAGTACTCGAGCGCGGTGTCGAGGGGATCATCCCCGAGGACCGGCCGACCCGGGTCGATGCCGCCGCCAAAGGTCCAGGACCGGGTGATCAGCCAGGCCGGGACGACGACGGCGAAGGACAGCGTCGACACCGTCAGCAGCAGGCCGCGGCTGCGGAGGGCCGGGAGACCGAGCACGATCGCCGCGGCAGCGCCGGCGACGCCCGCGTAGGCGAACGCGATCGGGAACGAGCCCCACCGGGACGACACGTGGTACGAGGCGATTGCACCGACCGCGGCGATGGCGAACTGGCCCAGGGTGAGCTGGCCGCCGAGGCCAGTGACGAGACCGACGGAGACCCCCACGACGGCGAAGCCCATGATCCCGATCAGCGTGGCGGCGTCCTCGTTGGTCAGGACGGCCGGGAGCACGGCAGCACCGACGAGGGCCACGGCCCCGAGCACGACGGGTGTCCAACGGACGATCGGCAAGGCCCGCACCGCCGGTGGCAGCGGGCGAGCGGGCAGCACCGCCGCCCAGCTGCCCTTGGCCTCCGCCCGGCCTCCGAGCGGGCCTTGCAGGGCGAGCGCGGCCAGCACGATCCCGAAGAGGACCACCTCGACCAGTCCGGCCTGAGACGTGTTCCAGAGGAGCAGTTGTTCCATCACCCCGAGGCCGACGCCGGCCGCAAACGCCACCGGCAGGCTCGTCATGCGGGCCACCACCGCCGCGGCCAGCGCTCGGAGCAACAAGCTGGGCCCGAACGACTCGCCGGTGACGAAGCCGCGGGACGGGAACACGAGCACCGCGGTGAGGGCCGACAGGGCGCCGGCCAGGCCCCACGCCAGCGCCGACATGCGCGCGGCCGGGATGGCCGCCAGGCGGGCCGCTTCGGGGTTCGCCGCCGCGGCGCGCAGCCCGGTGCCGACCCGGGACCGACGCAGGAAGATGGCGATGGCGGCCACGACGAGCGGGGCCAGGACCAGCATCCCGCTGTAGGCCTGGGTCACCCGCAGGTCGCCCAGC
Organism: Actinomycetota bacterium; assembly: GCA_030852625.1. Lineage (GTDB taxonomy): Bacteria > Actinomycetota > Acidimicrobiia > Acidimicrobiales > VFJN01 > VFJN01. The sequence goes on along the minus strand of JALYWQ010000011.1, from coordinate 860 downwards.
ATGAAGGTCGGGAGCCCGGGCGGTGAGGGGAAGCTGGCGCTGGCGCCGGCCTCGGCGGAGAGCAGCAGCGACGACACGACGAGCAGTTGGCCGACGCCGAGCGTCGCGACCACGCCCATGAGGCGGGGGGCTCGCTCGAGCCGGCGGACCACGACGATCTCGATGGCGACACCCAGCGCGGCGCCGATCCCGAGGGCGGCCGGGAGGGCCACGTAGTACGGCCAGCCCCGCTCAATGACCAGCATCCCCAGCGCCACCGCCGAGAAGGCCCCGACCTCGCCGTGGGCGAAGTTCACCAGCCGGCTCGAACGGTGGACGAGCACAAGCCCCACGGCCAGGAGGCCGTAGGTCATCCCGAGGATCGCACCGAGGGTGACGACCGAGACCGGGACGTCCACCGCCGCCAGCACACCGGTCACCGGGCCGTCCCCTCGAGGAACACCGCTCGCAGTAGGTCGTCGCGCCCACGGAGGTCGCTCGACGGGCCGTCGAACTGCACCGCGCCCCGCTCGAGGAAGAAGGCATGCTCGGCCAGCTCGAGCGCGATGTTCACGCTCTGCTCGACGAGCACGACTGCTGTGCCTCCGGCGTTGATCTCGCGCACCAGCTCGAGGAGCTGACCGACGATCACGGGCGCGAGGCCGAGCGAGAGCTCGTCGATCAGGAGGAGGCGGGGCCGGAGCATGAGGGCCTTGGCAAGGGCGAGCATCTGCTGCTCACCCCCCGACAGCGTGGCGGCGTCCTGCTCGCGGCGTTCCGCGAGGCGCGGGAACGTGCGCAGCACCTCGTCGATGACGGCGTCGACGTCGGCCTTCGGGAGGCTGTAGGCGTAGGCCCGGAGGTTGTCGATCACCGAGAGG
>JALYWQ010000460.1 GCA_030852625.1 Actinomycetota bacterium | reverse complement strand
GCCGGGCACCGAGGGGATCGACTGGATCGCCTCCGACCCCGAGGCCGACCTGCTGGCACTGCTCCCGGGAAGCGTCGAGGTGGCCGGCGCCGAGGCGCTCGACGCCCTGCGCATCGAATGCGGCGTGCCGGCGATGGGCGCCGAGCTGACCGACGCCACCATCCCGGCCGAGGCCGGCCAGTGGGTCATCGACGCCTCGGTCAGCTTCACCAAGGGCTGCTACACGGGGCAGGAGCTGGTGGCCCGGATCGACAGCCGGGGCGGCAACGTCCCCCGTCCCGTCCGGGCCCTGGTCGTCACGGGCCCGGGCCCCGACGACCCCACCGAGCTCGTGGGCACGCCCATCCTGGCCGACGGCACCGAAGTCGGCACCGTCACCTCCGCAGCCCGCTCCGAGCTCGGCGTCATCGCCCTGGGCCTGGTGGGGCGGTCTGTCGAGCCGGGGGCCGAGGTGACGGTCGGTCCGGGGAGCAGCCCGTGGTCGGCGTCCGTCCGTCCGGTGCCCCTGCGGTGAAGCGGCTGGCCGTCGCCGCGCTCGCGCTCCTGCTCGGGGTGCTCGTCGCGTGCAGCGGCGATGACGGCGACGACGAAGGACGTGACGTCGATCCCGACAGCACGTCGAGCACCGCGCTGATCGACTACAGCGGTGTGGCCCTCGAAGCGGTGAAGGGCACCACGACGAGCACGGTCGTCGAGACCGGCACCTCGGCCATCATCGGCACCGTCAGCGGCCCCGGTGGTCCGGTCCCGGGGGCCACCGTGCGGATCGAACGGCTCACGGGCGGCTCGTCGACAGCATTGGACGTGATCAGCGGGCCCGACGGGCGCTACGAGCAGCGGAACCTCGCCGGTGGGCGCTACCGGGTGCGCGCCTTCCTGGCGCCGTCGCTGGCGCTGGTCGACCCCGAGGTGCAGTTCGTGCAGGCCGGAGCCGAGCAGACCATCGACGTGGCCATGACCGACCAGCGAGGCATCCGGGCCCGCGCCGCGGTCGCGCCGTCCACGCCGTACGTCGACGGGGACGTGAACCTCGCCGTCGCCGTCGGCAGCCTGCGCGTCGACGCCGACGGCGTGGTCCGAAGCGTGCCGGTGTCGGGCGTGCGGGTCGAGCTCGTCGGCCTCGGGGCTTGGACCCTGCGACGGCCGTCGTTCGACACCGGCCCCGGCTTCCCCAACCGGATCACCACGACCACGGCGTTCCGGAGCAGCAGCTCCGTGGCGTTCACCAACGGTCTCGGCGAGGTGCAGTTCGAGCTCGTCTGCCAGCAGGCCGGGTCCCCCGGACTGGCAGTGAACGTGGCCGTCCTGGTCACGCCGGCCGCCGAGCCGGGACTGCCTCCGCCGACGCCGGTGCAGCAGGTGCAGACCATCCCCCTCGACGTCCCGGACTGCATCGACCCCTACGCCGTGCCCGACACGGTGCCCACGACCCTGCTCGACGAGTGACCGGCCACTACGAGGTGCTCGGGGTGGCCCCGGACGCCTCGACCACCGAGGTGCGCCAGGCGTACCTGGCCCTGGCCCGCACCCACCACCCCGACCGCCCCGGTGGCGACGCCGAGCGGATGCGCCAGGTGAACGAGGCATGGGCCGTCCTCGGCGACCCGGCTCGCCGGGCCAGCTACGACCTCACGCTGCGCGAGCCCCCAGGCTCGGCATCGGCATCAACGCCGACCCGGCCCGATCGGTCCCGGGATCCTTGGGGCGCCGACCCGCGCTACGACCCCACCGACGACCTCAGCGAAGCCGAACTGCGGGCGTGGAACCTCGGGATCGACCTCGACGATCTCCGGGGCGACCTCGACGACGACCGCCCCTTCGGTCGCAACGTGGTGCTGCCTCGCTGGGCGGCCCTCTTCCCGCCCGGCGTCCTCGTCGCCGGGCTCGGCCTGTTCGTCCTCGGCGTCGTCCTCGACCTCGCGGCGATCGTGGCCTTGGCCTTTGCACTGCTGCTCCTCGCGGTCCTGTTCTTCCTCGCGGCGCCGTTCGTGGCCCTGCTCCTCTCCCGCCAGGGTCCCGGGGAGGGATCCCACTAGGGAACCGCCAACCGGGCCGGGTACGGTCCTCAGCCATGTCGCGCCAGGCCACCTACCTCGATCGCATCGTGGAGGCCCACCGCGCGAGGGCCGCGGCCGACACCCGCCGGCTGGAGGCGCTCCGGGACGAGGCAGTGGCCGCACCACCCACCCGCGGCTTCGCCGCCGCCCTCCGTCGGGCGTCGGTCGACGAGCTGGCCGTGATCGCCGAGGTCAAGCGTCGATCGCCCTCGAA
>JALYWQ010000454.1 GCA_030852625.1 Actinomycetota bacterium | reverse complement strand
CGCCGCCGGCGACGCGGTAGAGGCGAGCGTGGGCGGCGGTGACGTCATCAGGACCGACCGCGGCGACGGCGCTGGCCACCGGAGGCGTCAGCGGAACCGCCACCAGCGCTTTGGCGAGGGCGGCGGGGTCGTCCGGCGAGACGAGGGCGCCGTCCCCCTCCCCCACGGTGCCAGCCAGACCACCGACGTCGCTGGCCACGACCGGGCGACCGCAGGCCAGCGCCTCGAGGGCCAGCAAGCCGAGGCCCTCCCGTCGGCTGGGCACGGCCACCACGTGGTGGGCGGCCAGCAGCTCGAGCAGCTCAGCGCGGGGCACCAGGCCGCGGAACGTCACCCGATGCTCGATGCCAGCAGCACGGGCCTGCCCCTCGAGCGCGGTCCGCTCCGGGCCGTCGGTCACGATCGTGGCCCGCACCTCGGCGCACTCGGGGAGCGCCAGGGCGGCCACGAGCACGTCGAACCCCTTCTCGTGCGACGCCCGGCCCGCTGCGATCACCGTCCGCGGGCCGGCCGGGATGGTCGTGGCGACGACCTCGAGCGCCAGCGGCGGCGGAGCCACGTGCACCGCGCCGGCGGGGAGCCCGATGGCGGCCTCGGCCTGGGCGGCCAAGCCCGCGCTGACCGCGGCCACCTCGTCGACCCGCTGTGCGATCCACCGCGCCAGCGGGCGGAGCCGGGGGGTGACGAGGGCGACGTCGCTGCCGTGGAGGGTCAGCACGGTGCGGGGCCGCCATCGTCGCGGCACCAGGGCGACGGCCAGACCGGCCGGCACCAGCCAGTGGGCGTGGACCACCGTGGGCCGGCGGCAGCGGGTCTCCCGCCACGTGGCCCACGACAGGGTGAGCATGAGGCCCGGGATCAGCAGCGTGCCGAGGAGGCGGGCCAAGCCGCGCTGCGGACCTTGCCCGCCGAGGCGACGGGGAAGGGCGTGCACGAGGCCGCCCCGGTAGGCGAGCGTCTCCCACCGCGACGGGGCGTAGCGGGCTCGCCGCACCGGCACGCCCCCCACGTCGTGGAGCGCGGGCAGTCCACCGTCGTGCAGGGCCACCACGCCCGGCTCCCAGCCGGTGCGCTGCTGCAGCCGGGCGAGATCGAGGAGGAACGGCGCCGAGGTGTCGGTCGCCGAACGCGGGAAGGTCCCCGTGACGTGCAGCACCCTCGTCACGTCGCCGCTCCTACCGTTCGGCGGGAGGTACCGATTCCGCGGGTCGGGCCAGGCGAACGATCAGGTCGGCGAGGAGGCCGACGATGAGGATCTGGAACACGGCGAAGAGGATCAACATCGTGTTGAGGGCCGGCTTGAAGTCGTAGCGCACGAGGTCGAACCCCAGCTTGGCGATCCCGATCACGCCCAGCACGGTGGCCAGCGGCAGGAACACCCGCAGCGGGTTGTACGACAGGCACATGCGGATCACCTGGATCGCGTAGCGCTTGGTGTCGCGGTACCAGTGGAACTTCGACTCCCCCGCGCGCTCCTTGTACTCGATGTCGAGGTAGCTCACCGAGTAGCCGTTGGCCAGGAAGGCCATGGTGATCGTGGTGACGCACGAGAACCCCGGCGGCAGCTGGTGCAGGTACTGCCGAGCAACGTCGGTGCGGAAGGCGCGCAGGCCCGAGTTGAGGTCGGGGATCGGCTTCTCGACGAGGTACTGGGCCAGCCGGCGGATGAGCCACTTCACCGGCACGCGGAGGGCCTTGAGGGTGCCCTCCTCGGTGAGGCGCGCCCCCACGACCTGGTCGAAGCCGCCGTCGAGCTCCTTCACGAGCTCGGGGATGCGGTCGTTCGGGTACGTGAGATCGGCGTCGGTCCACACGGTGACCCGGCCCTTGGCGGCGGCCGTGCCGGCCCGCCGGGCGGAACCGGAGCCGCGGTTCTCGGGGAACCGGATGAAGCGGATGCCCGGAACGCCGGCCACGACGTCCACCGAGCCGTCGGTGGAGCCGTCGTCGACGACGATGATCTCGTAGGTGTAGGTGGAGTCGTCGAGGGCCGCCTTGATGCGGTCGATCTCCTCGAGGACGTGCCCGGCCTCGTTGTAGACGGGCAGCACGACCGTCACATCCAGTTCCCGGGCGGCCATCGGCCGAGACTACTGCCGGGCCCGTCCCGCCCCGAAGGCGAGGGGACGGCGGCTCAGGGTTCGATCGACAGGTCGGCGTGCATCGCTTCGATGAGATCGCCGGGGTCCACCTGGGCCCCGGAGCGCATCTGGGCCAACAGCACGACGCCCTGGGCGAGCATGGCGAAGGTGCCGCCG